>NVTD01000037.1 GCA_002401445.1 Candidatus Wolfebacteria bacterium
TCTTTCATACAAGAAGAAAATTATATCACATTTACGTAGTTTGTAAATGGATTATTCAAGAGTGACTCCAATCTTCTCTCGCACTTCCTTCATTTTTTCTGATGCAATTACTTTTGCTTTTGCGGCACCCTTTTTTAATATCTCTACTATCCGCTCTGGATTTTCCGCCAACTCCTCTCGTCTAGCACGCATTGGAGAAATGTATGTAATGATTTTTTCTGCTAACAACTCCTTTGTTTCCTTGTATCCCATGTCCCCACTCTCATACTTCTCTCTTTTTACCTGTAGCTCATCTTTATTTAAAAATGCAGAAAGAAGGGTGAACAATGTATCATCCGATTTATTTGGTGTACCTGCGGCATTTGATGATGTTACAACACTCATACAAGCTTTTGTTATTTCCTCATCAGTTCCAAAAAGTGGAATAGTATTGTTATAACTTTTGCTCATTTTTTGTCCGTCGAGTCCTGGGAACGTTGCCGTATCAGCGAGGATGTATGGTTCTGGTAATTTAAATGTTTCTCCATAAACGCGATTAAATTTTTCTGCTGTGTCGCGAGCAATTTCAATATGTTGTTTTTGATCCTTCCCTACCGGAACAAGGTCTGGACTGTATAGCAAAATATCTGCAGCCATCAACATAGGATAATCAAATGTTCCCACTGTAATGTCTTTGTTCTTTGCCTCGGCGTCCTTGAATGCATGCGCACGCATTAAATACGGCATGGTAGTTATAGTATTAAATATCCATCCCAGCTCGGTGTGTTCCTGAATATCTGACTGTTTAAATAGGACAACTTTCTCTGGATCAAGACCGATCGCTAAATAGTCGAGTGCGACATTTCTAATATTTTCCTGCAATTCCTCTTTGCTCTGTACTGTATTGAGTGCATGATAATCAGCAATAAAAATATAGAGTTTATTGTCTCCATTTTGAAGATCCACAAATTGCTTCATTGCACCAAAATAGTTACCGATATGTGGTCGGCCACTTGGCTTTACACCTGAGAGAATAACTTTCTGTGACATGGGGGAATTGTAGCAAATTAAGGCTCTATTTGAAAGATAGAAGTTGCTGATTACCCTACCCGTCGGTAGACAGGTTTGGGCAAAAAAACGGACGCAGTACGAAATGTACATGCGCCGTGTTGTATCTTGTTTCCCGATTCTTTCGATTTCCAGATCTACCTAGCAGAGATTTACTTCCATGTCTGGTCCTAATAGTTCGACTAGCTGTTCAGGAGAAATTACCGAGTATTCACAGTCTCTCATATTTGGACAATCTCGAATGCTTTGTGCTACGAAATTACTAGCCTGCTCAAGTGAGTTTACCTCTAAAATTGTTCCTACCTCGTAATGCTCTCCTGTAGGTAATTGACCCACCCTATGGTGAAGAGCAAGGTATGCCCACTCACCTGATAAATTAAGGAAAATTGCCCCTGTTCTTGCAGAATCATCTTTTACAGCTGTAAACCTCTCCATTATTCTCTTTCCAATATCACCAGTAAATAATTTCCTTACTAGCTCTTCGAACACAAGTTCACCCTGTGTTTTTGATTTCTCAGATACCACAGAGGGTTTTAGTTCATTCATTTTCTCTTCCATATTCATACCTTTCAGTACTGGTGTGTTTGGCCCACCTACTTAAAGCTCGTTTTTTGTTTGTTAAAGCCAGCACCACATTATCACAATAACTTGTGATTGTCAATATTTACTTCCCAACCACAGGCAGCTCTACAATAAATGTTGATCCCTTCCCTTCTCCATCAGATGTAGCCCAAACTCGCCCACGATGATCCTCTACCAATTGTCGTACAACATACAAACCAAGACCTGAACCCATCACGTTTGCTGTGCTCGCGTTTTCAGCACGACTGAATTTCTCAAACAAAATTGGAATTGTCTCTTTGGACATACCTATGCCTGTATCACTTATTGCAAGTTGAATGCGATTACCCTTTTTCATTAGCTTAATCTCAATTGATCCTTCCTTTGTATACTTCACTGCATTGTCCAGTAGATTTCCGACAACCTGCTGCATTTTCCCAACATCAGCATTAATGATATATGGTCCATTATTGTCATCAGAAAAAGAAACTGACAAACCAGCCTGCTCTACAGAAGATGTCATTTCTTCCATAGTCTTCTCTGCTATGTCTCTGAAGTCTGCATTCACACATGCATACTTCAATCTACCCAGATCAATTCTGGATATATCCAAAAAGTCATTTACAATTAATACTAGAGCGCTGCTTGAATGCAAAATTCTTTCTACTGCTTCTTTTTGTTTTATATTTTCGATAGAACCAAATGACCCTTCGAGCATAAGAGACGCATATCCCTTTATAGCTGCGAGCGGCCCTCGGATTTGGTGCGTTGCAATCGAGATAAATTCAGACTTTTTTTGATCTATCTCCTTTAATTTACTATTTGCTTTTTTAAGATTCTCCGCCAAACCTGCAATTTCCTCCCGTGATTTAACTTCTTTAATAACGCTACGTGTAAGAAATGTACCGGCAACAACAGCAAGAGCAAGAACAAAAACACCAAATATCTTATTCTGTGTACTTTCTGATATAAGAGTCTGGAGAGCAATTGCAACCCAGAGAGAAAATACAAAAAGTTCTGTTGTGACTACCTTTAAATCAAATAGCTGGTGTCTAAATATTGCATATCCACTTATAATTGGGTACAAAGAAAATAAAATAAGAGGATATGGTGGAATACCAGTATTAAATGTTAGTAAAAATACACTTCCCCCTCCTCCAAAGCCAGCGATTGTAAAAATTAGTATATATTTTAACCTTTGCCTATCTTCGTAATTTGTCTCTGACAAAAATTTCTTAAACGTTATGACAAGTGAATATATAACAACGGCAAAGAAATAAAATGCAAAATATGCATACAATGGACCTGGTTCAGGTGCAAAATTAAATGGTCCTTTTGGAATGACATCTTTAACAAAATAACTTGTGGGATTCATCACTAAAAATATTAGTGCAGGGACTATCGTCAAGAAAAACATGCCCTTATGCTTCTCAAAAGTTTTTGTAATTCGAAGTATAAATAGGAAGTACGCCAACGGCAAAAATATTGCAGCGGCATGAAGCGTAAGATTACTTAACCATGCAACGTCGTGGTCTCTCGTTGTTACCATTATGAAGTACCCTAAGCTCCACACAGCAGAACTTATATTGAGTAAAAACCAAGCAAGGTTCTCCTCCTTGGTTCTGTTGTGTAAAAATACAACAAAACCAGATACCAATGCAACAAAAAAACCTAGCAAAAGAGAGATGCTATAGTAATCAAAAACAGCATACTCTAGAACATAATACATCTATATATTCTACTTTATAAATATTTATTTCCTAATTCTGTAGCGCTTGGATTCTCAATAAAAATCTTCGCAAGATCAATAAGATTTGTAAAATTGATATTCGAACCATGATGAGGCTCGACATGTATATCCCCCACATATGTTTTTCCAGTGTTGTGCATTTCTATAAAATTTGATAATTTTCCATCCAATGCATATATCGCCGACTGTGGAGAGGAGCAAGATACATGAGGATTATTCCTACCATACACCGAATGGTGGACTGGGATATGATTTGAGTGCATGTATCCATGCCAATGACATATTCCCATTCCAAATTCTTCAATATTATTTGCTAACTCGGATGCAGAATCAAAAAAACGAGATATTGAAGCAACCATTGCATTTCCAACAGCGTGAGCCAGTATAACTTGCGTGTCGAATGACGGGCGTGATGTAATCTTTTTTCCAAATCCCTGAGGTGTATCCAATAACATTCTTCCATTAACCAGTCCAAGCTTCAGAATGTCATTCTCAGGATCAATGTTAGTTTTATCTGATCCTGACCTTTGGCTCAATACTGAAATATCTGGGATCTTCATTACATAGTGTTCCCCATCGTCAACAATCTGAAACTTTACGTATATTCCGTTTTTATTTTGAATGTAATCACTATCACCAAATTCTAAATTCGACAATTTGTCTGGGAGAGAATTTTCCTTATGCACAAGCGACAAATGTGTCGGTAACTGTTTGGCAAGAAATCCAAAGCTCATACCATTTCGATTATCAAGATGCATTTTACCAATCAAACGGTGGAAATTACTACGGAATGGAAGATCATCTATGTTACGTCCATCAGGAAATAAATTAGTGCTGGCAAATTTACTTGATGCACTAATTAGATCTTCTGAGCTTTCTTCGTGTCGTTTATCACTAATTTCAAAAGCATCTTTAGTAACCAGAAATTCGGAAATTTTGTATGGTCGAATTGGTGCAACAAGTTTCGGTACAAGTGCATCAATTACACCCCTCTCGATACCTTCTCCTCTACTGAAAACTGGATGGGACGCATTAAAATTGTATAGCATCCAATTTTTATCATTTACACATATAGCGATGTTGGTCATATGATGTGCAAACAAAGACATTGATGCGCGAAAATGCTCATCAAAAGATGAATCCTCAGTAATATGTGAAGGGAAATCAACAAGTGTTATAACAGAATTCTCTTTAAAACTATTGATGCGCTCCATGGGTAAATTGCCAATATCATTTTCCCCCAGAACAACAATCGAGACTCCTTTTTTTATTCTTTTTCGTCGTAGCATTGCACGTGCATCCTTCCATGGAATATATAGAGATTCTATATTTCTCGCTTTGTTAAACAATGCAATAATATTGCCAATGAATATTTTAAAAGCCCTACGTACAACTCTTTTACGAGGCAATAAATACATTGACTCACTATATGGGATTATAGTTACACCAAGCTTGTCGAAAGCTTCTCTAAGTTCGATACTAAATTCTTTGACGTTCTCGCTGATTTTCGTATTTCCAACCGGATAGTATGTAATCAAAAGTTTCTTTGCCATTCTATCAGTAGTAATATCAACATCTTCCTTAATGCCCAAAATTGCTTGTATCGCTTTTTGTGAAAGTATTTTTCTCATACTAAATTTTGTGTACTGTACTTATTATTTTTTTACTCATTTAGGAAAATAAAAAACGCCATACGGCGCTTTATGATTCATATTAATTAATATCCAATAGAAAATATCACAGACTGCTCGTCCTTGTTACATTCCTGTCTGTATGAATAGTTTTTCATATGTAGACTCATCATAGCAAAACACCAAACATTGTGGCAAGTAATCAAAGGCAATTATATTGCCACAACCAAACGGCTCAACCTCTCGAGGTTGAGCCGTTTGATGTATTTCGTACTAAAAACTACCAACTGGCACGCAATATATTCCCATCTCCACTTTTCGCCCATAAGTAGACGTTATTTTTTTATACAAAAAAGTTGTATGCAATTTCTTGCATACAACTCGTACTCTTTAGGAATTTAAGCAGCTTTGTCAAACACTGAAGGAATCAAGTAAGTATTATCCCCACTCATACCAAGTACTTTTTCAATACTCTTTCTTATGACCGCGACACCATGTTTTTTCACAGCATCTGTATTGTTCTCAAGACAGGATTCTGCAATAACTGGATGCAACTTAGCGACACCTTCTGCACTTCTCAAGTCAAAGTGCAATCCCAGCACTTGAGTAGAGACCATGTCAGGAACAACTTTCTTTATAATCTCGTTCTCAATTGGCAGAAGTTCCATTGTCCATTGTTCAACAGCTTTGTCATCATCACCTTGTGAGCTACTCTGCCAAAGATCACTCAGTTTTTTATTCGACGCCACTTTCTCCTGAACCATAGAAAAAAATGGAGTTTGTGGTATACGCATAGTAAAATGCTCACCTTTAGTCCGTCCACCTCCGAGGTGTGTGATTTTTCCCATAGAGGTTTGTCCTGAAACAATCATGAAGCTACTTCGGTTAGGCATAGAATGCAACAAGTCGTCAGATGCGCCCATGTTATGCAAACTTGCCCCACCACTTGCAGCAGGAGCACTCATACGCACCATTCCGTCCTTTATAAAGGGAACTCCTTTGTGATTGCACTGATTACGAAGTTCATTCATGGCTCCAGCCAAGTGGCAAAATGGACGCAATTTAGCTTCGAGATCACATGCTATTCTTGCCAAAGAAGACAATCCTTTCTTTTTCATGCGGTTGAGTCTCTCCGCCACTTCCGAAAGACTGTCAACAAACAATATAGATGGAGTACCAACGTAATTCCAACCTGCAGATGTGTCATTCCACTGCTCGTGATTTTGTAGCGATTTAAAACCAAAACAATTTTCGCTAATCTTCTTGAGTTCTGTAACGAACTCATTGACCTCATGACCAAAACACTTAGAGTTATCTTCCCATTCGCTGAAAAGTGACTCATATTTACGAAAATGATGCATCAATCGCATATTCGCAAAACATACCCCAAGTTCAATTCCGAGATATGACTCCCCCCCATGAGAGATGAAATCACCAGTCCCAGCCCCACACCCAGGAAGTCCATCCGGTGTAAAATGAACATTCATCGTGTACATCATTTCATAATAACGTTGAGCGATTTCATCTGGAATTACCAAGACACTGTCCATTACAGCACCTTTATAATTTGTTAGCACTGAGCTCAATGAACTCGCTAGATTATCAAGTCTTTTGACAAGATCATCTTTTACCTCTAGTACCTCTGACAATTTCTGTAGCATTCTCTATCCTTTCGTTTTCAAGTTTCCTAACGGTTTCTTAATTCAGCATATATAGCGTGAACTAATATCTATCTAGTCGCAGTATACATATTTTACCATATAAGTCAATGGTTTGTTCCATAGACAAACGGCTCAACCTCGCGAGGTTGAGCCGTTTAGTTTTTCATACTAAAAACTACTGTTTAAAGACTACCAACTAGTACATAATATACTCCCGTTCCCACTGTGCCGATTTGTTGTATTTTTTCTTCCTCTTCCAATTCACTCAAATACCGAGTAGCGGTAGCGTCTGATACGCCAAGTAATTGCTCAACATCCTCATTTGTTATCCTCTCCATCGACTGCGCCAATTCAAAAATTTTCTTTTTATTTTCTACTTTGGCTTCAAACTGATTTAGCTCTTTTTCTTGCGCTTTTGAATCAGTAGTAGCGGTAGTAGTAGTCACACCTCGCCCTTTAATCCAAAAACCTAGAGCAAGTCCTGCGATGAAATAGAGTATATTTTCCATGAATTTACTGTAGCACTTTTATAAAGAGTTATATGGTATATAGATATCCTAAAAAGATAGTTATCCCTTTACTCCTACTCGCAAACCTAGCCTCCATTTTGATTTGAGTGATTTGTTGTTGCAATGATTCTATTCCTTACATTATGAAAAGTCAAAAAGTGTATTGTAGCAAACGGCTCAACCTCTAGAGGCTGAGCCGTTTAACTTTTTCATCCTAAAACTGAAACCAAACATTCTACAACCCATACACCTTACTCATTATCATATCTGCTCCCTCTCTATAATCATCTACTGTTGGGTTATATGCTGGTACAAGTGTTTGTGCATCAAATGCACTGCCAAAAGTCACTGTAACCTTCATCCTGAAAAATAGGAAACGAAAGAATGATGGATTCTCCAGTCCAGTAATTCGAACCGGTACAACAGGTACACCGGTCGCGTGTGAAAGGAAACTGACTCCCCCATGTGATTTACCTGCTATACCCGTTAGATTGCGCTTACCCTCTGGAAATATACAAATAGTTCCGTCCTGTCTGAGAATTTCAAGGAACCATGCTAATGAATCCTTATAATTCTTGTTCCCTGGAAAGGTTGGGTAAGCTCCAAACATTTTGAAAAATTCTCCTCGATACAAAAAACGCCGAAAACCAAAGTCTTTCCCATACCCACCCTCACGCAGACCTACAAAATACATTGGGGACCAATCACGTGAAAAGAAAGGGAGACATGTACGTATCAGAGGTCCATCCCATTCACTCACATGGTTTGAAGCAAAAATTGCCGGCCCTACATTGCGCACATTCTCACGCCCCTCGATTTTTAATCCCGCAAAAATTGTAAATACAGCCCTAGTGAATATATAGATAGGAACCTGCAGCAATGCTGGGACTATGTGCCAAATTTTTATAACTTTTTTGCTCATTTGGGAAAAAGAAAAACGCCATACGGCGCTTAATGATTCATATTAATTAATATCCAATAGAAACTATCTCAGACTGCTCGTCCTGACTACCCTCCTCTTTGTATGAACAGTTTTTCATATGTGCCTTTATCATAACAGAATTAAAATGAGTAATGCAAGCGCGACACGATATACAACGAAAATCATTAGAGTATGTTTTCGCAAGTAATACACGAGGAAATGTATTGCTCCAAGCCCTACGATAAACGCAGTGAATGCTGAAACCACTGTTGGAAAATCAATAACATTCCAACCACCATCTGAAACTAGTTCATGTAGTTTTAATAATCCACCTCCAGCAATCACAGGGATTGCCAGCAGGAAGCTGAACCGAACTGCGCTCTCACGATTCAATCCTGCGAGCAGCCCTCCTGATATTGTTGCACCAGATCTAGAAAATCCAGGGAGTAATGCGAGTGCCTGAAACAATCCAGCTACTATTCCGCGCGAAACCGTTAGATTACCTTCTGCAATTCGTTTATGTACTAATTCAGCAAGGATAAATAGTAAACTACCTGCAATCAACATCCACGCAACAAAGGTACTTGTTCTGAAATATGCCTCAATTTGATCTTCAAACTGTAGTCCTATTACTACTGCTGGTATTGTTCCTAGAACTATCGCCCATCCTAGTACCTTGTTTGTGGCATCAATTCCCTTCCCGGATATATATCCACCACACGATCTACATAATCGAAATATATCTTTTCTAAAATAGAGTACAACGGCCAATAGCGTAGCCAAGTGAAGCAATGCATCAAATGCCAATCCAAATTCGTCATTTATCCCGAATAGCTCTCTGAAAATTATCAAATGGCCGCTTGAAGACACTGGTAGGAATTCTGTAATACCTTGGACGATGCCTAGGCCAATTGCTTCAAAAATTGTCATAAGAAAACTATACCATGCACAGGAATGCACCCACAGTGGATAGAGAATTTCTTTTTTGATACAATTTGAAGATTACAATCTAATTATATATTCATGCCCAATCAGAAAGTAGAAGAAAAACAGGCGGCTAGTAGAAGTTCAGACTCTGGATCCGCACCGACAGGTGGTCTCAGTATATCTATGGCGATTATACTTGCAGGAGCAATTGTCGCAGGTGCTATCGTTATGACAAGCAGTGGAGGAGGTTCGGAGCAAATGGCAGCAGTTGCTGATTCAAATGTTGTTCATGAGACAAATACAACAATTCCATTACCGAATTCGGATGACCATATCCTCGGAGATCCAAATGCTCCGATTATTATAGTTGAATACTCTGACACCGAATGTCCTTTCTGTAGTAGATTCCACGAGACTATGAATCGAATTGTTGATACATACGGAAAGAATGGTGACGTTGCATGGATATATAGACACTTCCCTCTTGATCAATTGCATTCACTCGCGCGAAGAGAAGCAGAAGCAACCGAATGTGCAGCAGATCAAGGTGGGAACGATGGATTTTGGTCATTCACAAACCGTCTATTTAAAGTGACTCCAGGAAACGACGGATTAGATCCAAAACAACTACCAATCATAGCGGGAGAAGTTGGACTTGATGTAGATGAATTTAACGAATGTTTAGAGAGTGGACGATTCGCGGAGAAGGTTGATAATCAAGCAAAAGATGCGTTCGCTGCTGGAGCAAACGGAACACCTTTCAATATAGTAATTGTTGGTGATCAAATGATTCCTCTTGCAGGAGCTCTTCCGTATGAATCAATGGCAAGCACAATAGAAGAAATTCTTGCAGCCCAATAGATTATTGAAATAAAAGCTTTAAACCACCTTTGCAGGTGGTTTTTTGTTATTTAGCACACGCTATGCTATCGTCAGTTTGGACACCAAACGAAAGGCTAGTAATGTTACTTATAACAGATGTAGTTTCCTTCAGAACCAAATTCGGTCAGATTCTAGACTGCTCACTCATTTTGATTATCTATGAACTGCTTGGGGAAAAAGTTTGCTCCAATATTAATGGGCAGCATATTAGTTCAATTGCCTTTAATATTTCAAAACATATTGGTAGTAAAACAACTCATATGGATGAAGTCACAGAACTGGTAATAGCCGCACTGAGGCGCTATGGATATAGCGTCGTAGACAGAGACAATTCTCAAAATACTGGCGGGATTAAAAGACTTAGTTTCTCAGAACTTGACGCTACTCTCATTCGATCTGAACTAGAGTTGATAAAATATCTCAGAGCTGGAATTGACGCCGTGAAATTATCGGAGGGAGACTTGTTGGTGATTTCAGGATTCAGACCAATTATCAAAGATTTATGTGGATGTAAGCGTTGGAGTAATAAGCGCTGCATTGGCCTTCACACACATCTTGTTCAGGTTATGCGCAATCATGTTGCAAAAATGAGTATTCTGAATTTCACAATTACTCTGAACTAAACGTGAGTCATCGTGACCAGTCATTCCAGGCTGGTTATTTTTTTACATTTTCTGCTAGTTCACAATATTCACAATCATTCTTTTCACATTGTGAATCCCAGAATGACATTCCTATAATCTCCTCTGAGACTTTTGAAATCTGATCTTTCAATTCATCTACGTCCGTATCACTTATCTCAAACTTTTCTTTGTGATGCTTACCTTTTGCATCTGGTTCAATGAAATCAATCTCACCAGTACGCATTGTGTATTCGCCATCGTTATATAGTTTCAGCAAAAGTTTATAAAAAACCAACTGACGTTTAATATCTCCATTTGAACTCTTTGTTTCTCCCTCAATGTCATTTCTACTTTTTACCTTACCGGTTTTGTAATCGATTACGTTTACCTCGCTCCCCTCTCCAATCTCAACCTTGTCGAGATTTCCTTTGAGCAAGATCTCCTCATCGCCAATTGATAAATGTACTCCGCGTATTCCAAACTCATTTTTAAGTTTGCGATGCCATGTATCTTTGTATGTATCATAAAATCCTTCAAGGGCAATGATGCCTTTTTTCTCTGAAGCAGAGAGGTCCTGTGCACTTAATGGCTTCTTTCCAATGTATTCCTTGAATCGCTCTGACAGATCACTTTTGGACATATCTTTCTTGCTCGCATAGGCGTCAAAGAAATCTTTTAGTGATTCATGTATCGCTGTTCCGTATAGTTGGTGCTTAACTGGAGAATGTGGAATCCGAATAAGGTTTGTAAAGAAATATTGCCAAGGGCAGCGTAGATAATTATTTAATGCAGTCACTGATAAACCTTGCTCGCGAAAAAGTGAAACAAGATAATCTTTTTCATCAGTGTCAATTGGAGATGTAACATAGGTTGCTACCGGTTTCTTGTCCTCCATTTCATCAATATCTTTTGTGTCGAGCTGTTCTACATGTGATTCATCAATCTCGGAAATAAACTGGCTTGGGATTAATTCACGCCCCTCGCTATTTGCTCGTGCACCAGAAATGGTCACCTGTTGTTTCGCTCGAGTAAGTGCTACATAGAAAAGTCGACGTTCGTCATCAACAAAGTGATCGTCATTTCCCTCATCGTAAATTGGTAGATTAAAATAGTTACGATGTGTTTTCTTTTCCCAACTTTTCTCGGTTGCATCTACAATGAACACATGTTCAAACTCAAGACCTTTTGATTTGTGCGTTGTCATAAGATTCACTTTCCCACTCACAGAATTACTCTCGCGATTTGTAATCCTAATATTGTGATCCTCGAGTGCTTGCAAGTGATTCATATAGTCCGACAAAGTCGCAAACTGTTTTGATTGTGTACTGTCCCGAACATGATCAAGAAACGCACGAACTGTTTTTGTTCCTGCAACATAGTCATCCCTATTTACCAGATGTTCACGCAATCCTGATTCTGAAAATATTTGATCAATAGTTTCCAATACCGACTCGTTCTTTGCAAATGTGCTCCACTCTCCCATTCTGTCCGAGAATTCCTTTACCGAACTATTCGTGCTTGCAATAAGAGCTTCATATACGGATATGTGCTCACTTCTTGCTTGTTGTAGGAGTTTGTACACATCTAGATGAGAAAGTCCTATAGTGTCTAAAAATAGGGCTTCAGTGAGTATCTCATCGTCCCCATAGCTATTAACGGCACGCAAAAGAATCAGCAGTCGCCGCACTGTCTGATCGGTGAACAAATCATTGTCTCCTCGGACATGTGTCACTATTTCTTCCTCACGAAGTATTGGCACGAGCCAAAGTGCATCTTTATTGCTTCGATACAATACAGCGATGTCTTCTGGTTCAACATTGTTCTTTAAAAGTTTGTTTATTTCGGTTGCAACAAGAATAGCCTCTGCATTTTTATTCGCAGTCTCTGCACGACGGATCAACTTAGAGCTCGGAGCTCTTAATTGTGACTTAAGCTCCACTCGTTCTATCTCTTCACTTCCTGATGCATTCCCTATCAAACTATGTGCGCCATCCAGAATAGTTTGTGTTGATCGATAATTATCTACAAGAGAAATCATCTGTGCAGTTGGGAATCTTTTTTTGAAGTATAGAAAGTTTTCGAGAGACGCACCTTGGAATCGAAAGATCGCTTGCTTCTCATCTCCTACAATAAATAGGTTTGGCTCATCAAAGAAACCTGAGAGCAATTCAAGGATGTGGTTTTGTGCTTGGTTTGAATCTTGATGTTCGTCTGCTAATACGTATTGATATGTCTCTTGGAGTTCGAGAAGTAATTCTTTTTCTTGCTTTAACATACGCACGACTTCCATGATCATGTCTTCATAATCGTATTGATGTCGTTTTGCAAGTTCGTTTTGATACGCCTCGTAGAGATCTACAAGTTCTTTATTATTTTCTATCTTTTTTTGCTCACGGGTGTACTTCCCCTTCATTTGTCCTTCGTACTTCCCGCTCGTATTATAGAGATCATCGGTTCCGAGAAATATCTCTTCTTGTTCGGAAACGCGTTTTCGGAATTCATCAACAGAAATATCCTCGCGTTTCAATTGTTGAATAGATGAGAGAACCGGGCGTACATAGAATAGTGGGTCGCCATATGGTTTAAGGTTTTCCAGGCTCGCAATTGATATTATCTCCTCCATCATTACGACTCTATCTACATCAGTAATAGGTTCGCCTCCAATAATTCGTGGAAACGATTGCGGGTTCTCCTTAATAACTTCATTACAAAAACTATGGAATGTATAGACGTTCACTCGATATCCGACAGGTCCCATAATTGAAACAAGTTTGCGTCGCATCGCGGCTACTCCTGATTCGGTAAAAGTAAGCGCGAGAATACTTTCTGGAGCGGTGTCCGTCTCACGCAGAATATTTGCAATGCGGAGTGTCAGAATAGTCGTCTTCCCTGTTCCCGGCCCTGCAATAACCATCACTGGTCCATCTATAGTATCAACGGCTTCGCGCTGTTTTGTATTGAGATTTTTGTAGAGTTTTTCGAAGATTTGGTCGGCCATGAGGCCAAGTATAACACGCAGGAATACCAAACTTGAGATTGTGGGTTGTGGGCTGTGAATTGTGAATGCTCTAAAATAAAATTAAAAGTTCCCTATATCTATTCCAATATTCAACATTACACCACATCTCAAAAACATCCTACCGAGGCGAGGCCTCGGTATTTGAAAATGTGGTGTAATGTTGCAAATTTGACAATACCCCAAAAAAGGAGCAGTATACGTTTAGATTAATCGATCTACACAACTACATAATTCTAAAAAAACGAAAGGTAAACGATAATGTTTAAAACGTGGTTAGCAGAACTATTAGACAATTTTTGGCAAGCAACAGGTGTACGTATGGCAAACAAAATACTGTCGCGCGACAATCACCTCGACGACCTCATTGAGAAAATGAACTGGGCAGAAGATGTGACCGGTCTCAAAGAGGTCATCCTCTCTGAGGGAATATTTCCCAATGAAGCAAGAAAAATACTTGCTTTGAGATACCTACTCAGAGTATGTGAAGAAAGAGAAGGCCTTTTATTCTATTTTGAGGAGCCTGCAGTACGTCGACTCACACCACATTACAATACGGATGATAGAGTCGCTATTGATTGTAGAATAATGGCTAATCTGGAGAGTAAGCTGGAGCAACTGCCCATGACTAAACTCAGCAGTATATGTGATGCACTTAATAGAAGTGTTTATTTATTATCCACTGAGAATCGTGAGAATGTCATTGGCCGTGTGTTTTGCATACTACATGAACGCACAACAAGTGAGTCTGCTGATGTACCCGGTTCGCTTAGTGATACACAATGGCATCCAGTCATCATATCTGCGCTCCACTTTAGGGAGCACTTTGTCTATGCTGTTGCTTTCACAACACTATTGCTTGATGCTGCTCAGGAGACAGATAGGATTCTGGAGTCAGAAGGTACACTCACCTTTGATTTTGACGCTCTCTTCCAGAAGCATGAATCACTGCGGAAAGCATGCGCTCCGGCAATTAGTAGGTCCCGTTATCTTACTCGCACAATGCGTAGTAAAGATGAATGTTCTTCTTGATTCAAAGCTTAAATCAGACCCAATCAGAAACCCGAGTCCATCCTTTGGACCGGGTTTTTTCTTTATTTAAAACAGCCGAATCCCTGCGGGATTCGGCTGTTTTATTTTTTAATTTTTTACTTTACCCCAGACTCTTAACCCTATACCCTAACTAATAACTCTTCAACTGCTGTGCCCGTTCGTGCTGACGAATCTTTTCATGTGCTTTCGCTTCGATCTGTCGAATACGTTCACGAGTCACACCGAACTCTCTTCCCACTTCCTCAAGTGTATGAGTAATACCATCGAGCAATCCATTTCTCATTTCAAGAATCTTTCGTTCCTTTTCTGAAAGATCTCCCAAAATGTTTTTAACCTGATCTGAGAGAATACGTTGTGATGCTTCTTGATCTGGAGAGAGAATTTTCTCATCTGGAATAAAATCCTTCAAAGTAGACTTGTCTTCGCTGTCATCTCCTACAGGACTCTCAAGCGAAACGGTATCTTGATTAATCTTTTCAATATTATGAATCTTACTTACATCCAATCCCATCTCAACAGCAATCTCCTCTGGAAGAGGATCACGACCGAGGTCTTGCGATAGACGTCGTACTACTTGTTTATATTTAGCAATCGTCTCTACCATGTGCACAGGAATACGAATTGTTCGTGACTGATCTGCAAGAGCACGTGTAATCGCCTGACGAATCCACCATGTCGCATATGTTGAGAATTTATATCCCTTAGTCCAGTCAAATTTATCAACAGCCTTGAAGAGGCCTAGGTTCCCCTCTTGAATCAGGTCGAGCAATGTGAGGTCTGGACTTCGTCCAACATATTTCTTTGCAATAGATACAACAAGACGTAGGTTCGCTCGTGCAAGAAGGTTTCGCGCTTCTTCATCTCCAGCAACAATTCTCTGTGCCAATTCACGTTCTTCTGCTGCACTCAAAAGCGCATACTGTCCAATACCCTTCAGATACATTTGGATTGAATCATGTGAATTGTCGCTACGTCCTCCATATTTGTATTTACCTGGCGTTGGCTCTGGATCAAGAGAAAGTAGATTTCCACCCTCTAGTACATCAGTTCCCGCAGTATGAAGAACCTCATATATTTCCTCAAGAAATGCTATGTCTTTTTCAATAGTTGAAAACTCCTTAAGAATTTCATTATAGGTAACAAACCCTCTGTCTTTTCCCTTTTGAAGAAGTCGTCTCAGCTTTGTATCCTTTTCCTTTTGCTTTGCTGTTTTCTTTGGTGCCTTTGCTTTCTTTACTGGCTTCTTTTTTGCAACTTTCTTTTTTACGACAGCTTTCTTTGCAACTTTCTTAACAATCTTCTTCTTTGCAGGCTTTTTAGCGGGAGCCTTCTTTTTAGTAACTTTCTTTGCTGCCTTTTTTACCGGTGCCTTCTTTTTAGTAACTTTCTTTGCAGCAGGTTTCTTTGCAACCTTTTTCTTGCCCTGAGCTTGTCGAAGCGTTGCCACCTTCTTCTTTATGACTTTTTTCTTTTTTGCTGGAGACATAATATATAAGTAATTCTATTATTAATGTTGTATCTTTTGGGATATGGTTTTGTGCTCTGCAAGCAATTGATCGACTCGGGCTTGTTCTCCTCTTCCCTCTGCTTCACGTAATGAACGAGTAATGTGTTCCAATTCCTTTCTCAAATATTCTTGCTCTAAATTATGTAAAAGATTTTTTGCCTCATCGGCTATTACTTCTGGTGAGTATAGTTGTTCGACTTCGTATACGTATTTCTCGGTCTTCGGGGATTCAAGTAAATTCTTGAGTCTTTCTTTATCGACAATAGATTCGCATTTCTGTCGCAGTTCTACGTCATCTTTGCGACTCAGAATAATTCCCGCTATCTGTTCCTCAAGGGTTGTGATACGAGAGCGCACAGGCGTCACCGTACTTTCTTTAACTGGAGTTTGTTCAGAATTGTTACCGGATGCTAGTTTGAATTGTATCTTCTGAACTTCTTCTCGAACAGCGTCAGGTGTACTGCCTAATGTGTCGCTCGTAACCTGAACAAAGTGTTCCTGCTCAACTTTGTTTCCAATGCGCGCAATAAACGGCAAAACATTTGATTGAGCATAACGAAGCTTTTCTCTCACTCCCGTCACGTCATATGTTTTGTGTAAATAAAACAAAACAATATTCTCGGCACTTTCAATCATATCTTTCCATTTTGATTCACTTTCAATTATTACATCTGCTGGGTCAGATCCGTCAGGTAGTGCAACTACCTTAACTTCCATATCTAGACCAAGAGCGATCTCAGCACTTCTTGAGGCTGCACGGAGTCCTGCACCATCGGCATCAAATGCAAGAACTATTGTATTGGTCAATCTCTGTATCCGAGTCAACTGTCCTAGTGTCAAAGCAGTTCCAGATAGTGCAACAGTATTTTTGAATCCAGCCTGGTGACTCATCACCAAATCCATCTGTCCTTCTACTACAATACATTGATCTTTCTCTCTCATTTCCTGCTTCGCTCGATCAAATCCATAGAGTACTTCTGATTTGTTATATAAATCAGTTTCTGGACTGTTAATGTATTTTGCTGGTGCTTTCTCCACCTGTTCATGCTCTGGCAATATACGTCCAGAAAATGCGATTGGGCGACCCGACACATCGAATATTGGAAAAATAACACGACCACGAAGTCTGTCATAAAATCCACTCGGTCCCGCCTTTATGAGACCAGCCTGCTCTACTTCTTCTTTTGTGTATCCATTCTTTGTTAGCCAGTCAAAAAGCATTCGCCAACTATTTGGTGCATATCCAATACGAAATGATGTAACCGTATCGTTTGCGATTCCTCTCTTTTCAATGTACTCGAGCGCCTTTGGTACCTTTACAAGCACCTTCTCATAGAACCGTGTCGCATCGTGCATTACTTTGCGAAGTCGATCGTTCTTGTTTCCGCTTCCCTGTTCTTGCCACTCGATAGGTACATGTGCCTTATCTGCAAGAATCTTTAGTGCTCCAACAAAATCAACACCTTCAAACTGTTCTACGAAACTAAAAATGTCACCGTTTTCTCCACAACCAAAACAATAGTAGGAACCACGATCTGGAGAGATATGAAGTGATGGTGTCTTTTCATTATGAAATGGACACAATCCTTTAAAATTACCTCCAGCTTTCTGAAGTTTAATATACCCACCTATTACTTCCTCGATTGGAAGCAATTCTTTTATTTTTTCAGTTGTGTCAGACATGTGGATTAATCTATGTTTGCAATATATGTTTGTTATAGGGGGCGATGCCCTCATGCCTATAACATACAGTACAGAACAAGATTATTCCCCATCCTCTACAACCTCTTGGTCCGCACCTTCAACTAACTTGCTCTTTGGACTACCAGAAAATCCTGTTCCTGCTGGAATAAGTTGTCCTATAATCACGTTCTCCATCAATCCCCTCAACGGATCGCTGTTTCCTTTTATTGCTGAGTTGATCAGAACTTTAGTTGTGTGTTGGAATGACGCTGCTGATAGGAAACTATTACGGGTCAGTGATACTTCAGTAATACCCAATACAACATGCTTTCCTACGGCTGGAGCTCCTCCCGATTCTTTCATTTCTTCATTCTTTTCATCAAGCAATGCATTTTCAACAACCTCTCCAACGGCAAGACTTGTGTCTCCTCTGTCAGTAATCTTTCGTCGTGCAAACATTTGTCGAACAATAACCTCAATATGCTTTCGTGATACTGCTGCTCCTTGCAGTTCATAAATCTTACTTGTCTCACGAATCACATACTGTTGTGTAATCTCTAGTCCAGCATACTTGAACAGTTCCTGTAAATCTGCAGAACCATCTGTAAGCATTTGACCCTTTTTGAACTTGTCTCCTACAGCTACAAGTGGCATACGTCGGAAACTAACTGTGTATTCTATTTCACTCTTTGCTTTCTTTGTCTTTGGCTTGTCTTCAATATCTGGAACAACAATAAGTAGTTTTTCTTTTCCTAGATCCTTGATTTCTGTAACCGTACCTGATACAGATGCAACTATTGCTGGGTTCTTTGGAGCACGTCGTTCGAACACCTCCTCAACACGAGGTAGTCCTGATGTAATATCTCCTCCAACTGATGCTGTTCCTCCTGAGTGGAAAGTACGCATAGTCAACTGTGTTGCAGGCTCTCCAACAGCTTGAGCCGCTATTGTTCCTACTGCTTCACCAAGCTCTACTGGCTCGTTTGATCCGAGGTCCTTACCATAACACTTTCGGCAAAGTCCTCTTGGGGTGTCACAAGTAAGAGGTGAAAACACCTTTACTTCTTCTACACCAGCTTCTTCTACTTCTTTTGCATTAGCATTAGTTATGAAAGAACCTTTCTTGTACATAACTTCTCCGTCGCCATTAATAATACTTTCAGCAATATAGCGTCCCTTGAGGTTTTTTGATATTGGAACATCAATTCCAGATATACTTTCTTTCTTGAGTATTATGTGTCGCTTTGTTCCACAATCAAGCTCACTAATAATTGCATCCTGTGCAACTACGAACAATCGACGTGTAAGATATCCAGCCTTTGCGGTATTCAGTGCTGTATCGGCAAGTCCCTTTCTAGATCCGTGAGTTGTTCGGAAATATTCAATTGGTGAGAGACCTTCCTTTGCAGATGAAATAACAGGATATTCAATAGTTTCTCCAGCTGTGTTCTGAATCAATCCCTTCATTCCTGACATTTGAACAATAGAGTTAAGTGACCCACGAGCGCCCGACGTAAGCATGTCACTTACTGAACCATTTGGATCAAGTGTCTTGGGCATTACCTTTTCAACTTCTCCCTTTGCTCCGTGCCAGATCTCGGTATTTTTTCGTCTACGTTCCTCCTCTGAAAGAAGTCCATCATTGAACTGTTCATTTATTGCATCAGATTTTTCTTGTGCTGCTGCAATAATAACAGGCTTCTCCACTGGAACTTGAACTTCATCCATTCCAAACGTTATACCTGAGTGTGTCATGTACTTGAATCCAAAAGTTTTCATTCGGTCCAAAATTGGTGGTGTACCATCAATTCCATATTTCACAATCAAGTCATCAGCAAGAGCGGACATAGTTTTCTTGTCAGTCTCCTGGTTTAAATATGGATAATCTTCTGGAAGAATTTCGTTGAACAAAAGTCGTCCCACTGTTGTCTCAAATAGCTCTCCATTAAATATTTCAAATTTTTCTTTCCCTTCTGGTGGTAACACTTTTATCTTTGCTCGATAATCAACGTAACCAAAGTTGTTACCCATGATTGCTTCTTGAGGTGATGTAAATATTTTTCCCTCTCCAGTTGCACCATCAATTTGCTTTGTAACCCAATAACATCCAAGAACGATATCTTGTTTTGCAGATACAATAGCGTCTCCTGTTCCAGGTGACAAAAGGTTCTTGTTTGATGCCATGAATTCGCGTGCCTCTATCTGGGCCTTCTCTGAAAGTGGTACGTGCACAGCCATTTGGTCACCATCGAAGTCAGCGTTGAACGCGGTACAAACAAGTGGGTGTACTTGGATTGCATTACCTTCAATAAGCTTTGGTTGGAAAGCCTGCATTCCTAGTCGGTGAAGAGTAGGTGCCCGGTTAAGCAACACATATTTGTCTCGAATAACATCCTCAAGAATTGACCATACTTCATCTCTTCGCTCATCAATTAATTTTCCAGCCCCACGAATATTGTAGGCAAGTTCTTGTTTTAGAAGTTGTGAAATAATGAACGGTCGGAATAGCTCAAGAGCCATGTGCTTTGGTAGACCACATTCATGTAGTAGAAGTGTTGGTCCAACAACAATCACGGAACGTCCAGAATAATCAACTCTCTTTCCAAGAAGGTTCTGACGTAGTAGACCCTGCTTTCCTTTTAGGTTATCTGAAAGAGATTTAAGAGGTCGTCGCTGTGCCTGACTCATAGCAGAGAATGCACTGTTTCCATGACGAATAGAGTTGTCGATAAGTGCATCAACAGCCTCTTGAAGAATACGTTTCTCGTTACGTAAAATCACATCTGGAGCCATGATGGCCAGAAGTTTCTTCAAACGATTATTTCGGTTGATAACACGTCGATACAGATCGTTCACATCACTTGTTGCATGACGTCCACCTGTTAGGGCTACCATTGGTCGAAGTCCTGGTGGAATAACTGGAATGCTCTTTAGGAACATCCATTCAGGTCGTACATTAGCAGCATCCATCGCCTTAATAACACCAAGTCTCTTATCGATCTTAGCTCGCTCAATAGCACCAACACGTCCGTGTGCCTCTTCCAATTTTAGAGTAAGCTTTTCAAGATTTATTCCCTTTAGAATGTCGTAAATCGCCTCTGCACCAATACCTGCCTCGAAAATAGTACCGAACTTCACTGCATATTTGTGATACTTAACCTCATCTAGAACAACTCCCTCTTTGATACTTTCGATATCATGCTTCATTGTTGTAAACAATTCCTTGAGAGCTTCTTTTGATCGATCATCCTGAAGTGTCTTCACCTTTGTTTTGTATTCTGTCTCAAGCTCTTTTAATATTCGTGATCGCTCTGCTTCTTGAACCTTTGTCACAATATATCCTGCAAAGTAAATAACCTTTTCAAGATCTGATGCATTTATACCGAGCATTAGTCCGATTCGTGATGGAATACCCCGCAAGAACCAAATATGAGAAACCGGACTCGCAAGTTCGATGTGTCCCATTCGCTCTCGTCGTACGATGCTTCGTGTGATTTCTACTCCACATTTTTCACATTCAATTCCTTTGTATCGAATACCACGATATTTTCCACAGTAACATTCATAGTCCTTTTCTGGACCAAAAATTTTCTCATCAAAGAGACCTCCCTTCTCACTTCTCTGTGTTCGGTAGTTAATTGTTTCTGGCTTTGTAACCTCACCAAATGACCACTCATGTATCTTTTCTGGAGATGCAAGACGAAGTGCTAGGACTTGTGAGTGATTTTGCTTTTGTTCGTATACTTTTTTCATAATAATTTATTGATGAGATTATGCTTTATCACTTTCTACGACCTTTTCTACAGTTGGTGCTTTCTTCAGTTCGACATCAAGCGCTAGCCCCCGAAGATTATTTAGCAAAATATTAAACGATGCTGGAATGTTTGGATGTGTAATCGGCAAACCTTTCACAATCGCATCGAATGCTGCTGACCTTCCAACAATATCATCCGATTTGATAGTAAGAACTTCACGCAATGTATGAGCGGCTCCATATCCAAGAAGTGCCCAGACTTCCATTTCTCCAAATCTCTGCCCACCATTCTGTGCCTTTCCTCCGAGAGGTTGCTGTGTGATCAAAGAGTATGGACCAATTGATCTCATGTGAATCTTGTCTTCAACCATGTGATGAAGCTTCAGAATGTACATATACCCAACAGCTGTTTCCTGATCAAACCTATCTCCTGTCCGTCCATCCAATAGCTGCATCTTTCCATCCGTACTGAACCCGGCCTGTGCTAGTTCATCCTTGATTTCATCATCAGTTGCACCAGCAAAAGGTGGAACGATTGCTTGATAGTTAAGAGTGTGTGCTGCCAATCCCAAGTGCATTTCTAGAATCTGTCCCAGGTTCATACGACTCGGTACTCCAAGGGGTGTCAGGATAATATCTATAGGTGTTCCATCTTCCATATATGGCATATCCTCCTCTGGAAGAATACGAGAGATAACTCCCTTGTTTCCATGACGTCCAGCCAGTTTGTCTCCAACAGAAATTGGTCGAAGTTGCGCAACTGTTATAAATACCTTCTTTATAACTCCTGAATCAAGATTGTCTCCGTTCTCTCGTGAGAATACTTTCACACCAATAATACGTCCCTCCTTACCGTTCGGCATTCGAAGTGAACTATCTTTTACATCTCGTGCTTTCTCTCCAAAAATAGATCGGAGTAATCGCTCTTCTGGTGTTAACTGTGTCTCACCCTTTGGTGTAATCTTTCCAACAAGAATATCTCCTGGTCGAACTTCTGCACCGATTCGCACAATACCGTCCTCGTCCAAGTTCTTTAGCTTCACTTCTCCTACATTTGGAATATCGTGAGTAGTAACCTCTGAACCAAGCTTTGTATCATGTACATTCACAGAGAACTCATCTATATGTATGTTTGTAAATTTACTATTCTTTACAAGACGATTTGAAATAATGATTGCATCCTCGTAGTTTGATCCACTCCATGACATAAACGCAACAAGTACATTTTGTCCCAGAGCTGCTTCTCCTTGATCAGTAGAAGATGTATCAGCAATAACATCGCCTCTTGTTAGTACATCATCAACATTAACTATTGGACGTTGGTGGAATGTCGTAAATCCGTTTGTACGTGTGAAATTAATTAAAGGATACTCCTGTGTCTTTCCTCCCTTAGTATTTTTTATCTTAACCATTCGGGCGTCTACGTATGTAACAGTACCTGCCTCTTTTGCAATAATTACACGTCCTGTATCAATGGCTGCGGGCCCTTCAATACCAGTAGCAACAAGTGGAACTTCAGGAATAATACAAGGAGTTGCCTGCTTTTGCATGTTTGATCCCATGAGTGCTCGGTTTGCATCATCGTGATTCAAGAAAGGAATCATACTTGTTGCAACTGAGAATGCTTGGTTTGTAGCAACATCTAGAAAATCTACTTTCTCTTTCGGTAGAACAATTCGACGTCCAGCAAGTCTGGTCTCTATTTCATCTTCAAGAAAGATACCCTTCTCTCCATCAAAAGGTACTCCTGCATGCGCAATATTATATTGCTCTTCCTCAAGAGCATTAAGAAACACAATTTCATCAGTTATCTTTCCCTTAACAACTTTCGCATATGGTGTCTCAATGATTCCAAAATCATTTATACGAGCATATGTTGCAAGTCGAAGAATCAATCCAATGTTAGGACCCTCAGGTGTGTGAATAGGACAAACTCGTCCATAGTGAGACTGGTGAACGTCACGAACCTCGATTCCTGCGCGCTCACGCTCAAGACCTCCGGGACCAAGCGCTGAAAGAGTTCGTAGATGCTCTACTTCTGCCAGAACGTTCTCCTGGTTCATAAACTGTGAAAGTTGGTTTGTTGTAAAGAACTCTTTTATACGTGCCTGCAAAGGACGTGGGTTCACAAACTGTACAGGAAGAGTTGCATCGATATCTATAGTAGACATTCTGTCCTGAATATTTCTCTTCATGTGAGTCATTCCAACGCGAAGTTTCTGCTGGATCATCTCGCCCATGTAACGAACGCGACGACTTCCTAGGTGATCAATATCATCAGCCTCTGATTTTGGATCCTCATTAAGCTCTCCGATTTTATTTAAAATAATTACTATGTCCTCAAGAGAGATAACCTGCTTTTCGATCTCCTTCTTACCAAGACCAAGATCGAATCTTTTATTGAATCGAAATCGTCCAACACGTGAGAAATCGTAGCGCTCCTGACTAAATATTGAGGTAATAAATTCTCTTGCATTATCCGCTGTGGCAAGGTCTCCATCACGAAGTCTCTTGTGAATCTCAATATATGCATCGCTCACCGTTTTTGCTGGATCACTTTCAAGAGTCTTTTCAATAGTCTCCAAGATGCCAGATCCCTTTTTGAATAGTTTCAGTATATCCTCGTCTTTTGTGGCACCTAGAGCGCGCAGCAATGATGTTGCTGGGAATTTTCGCTTTCTATCAATTCTAACCTGCAGAGTACCGTCAGAGTCCCCTTCTATTTCAATCCATGCTCCACGTGATGGAATAATCTTTGATCCAAAATATCTCTTTCCCTTAATCTCTTGAACAGTGAAAGAAACTCCAAATGATCGAATAAGCTGTGGAACGATAACACGCTCAACACCATTGATCACAAAAGTTCCGTGTCCTGTCATCACAGGAAAATCCGCCATAAAAATCTTTTGCTCCTTATCACCTCCATGTGTAAGGTTTCGCAAAAGTATTGTTGCCGATAGTGGTGCGTCGAATGTCAGCTTGTTTGCCTTTGCATGATGCTCTGTGTATTTTGGTTTACCAATCTCAAAATTTTTGAACTCAAGTTCAAACTTTTTCTTTGAGTAATCTGTTATTGGAGAGAACTCTTTAAAGATAGTCTTAAGTCCGTTCTGCAATAGGTCGTTGTATGAGAGAATTTGGTTCTCCACAAGGTTGGGCATTGTGGTCAACGGCTTCTTGTATCGCGCAAAATACTTTTTCTTGATCATGGGTGATATGAGTTATTATCTAAAAGGCTGACTTAGTAACACGAAAAATTCACCTCAAATATGAGGTTTTGTCTTACTCCACTTGTAACTACTCTGTTAAATAGCGCAAAATACTATGTGTATAGATAAAGGGGATACTGCAATAACTCAATCAAACCCTAATTCAAACTAGTATACACAGTATTTCGAGAGAGTCAAGCACTTATCCACAGATTTACCCCTCACCTTTTTGCATTTCTATAAAAAAGGTGAGGGGTTTATTTGCCTTTCTGCTTCTTGGTTCGCCATGCTTCTATCTTGGCATGGTGTCCTCCAAGTAAAACCTTTGGAACTCTGTACGACTTTTTATTAAAAATAATGATTTCAGGTCTGGTATATAGCTCTGAACTTGCAGCTCGTTTTTCCTCAAGCGATTCATCATTTCCTAGAACACCTTCAATCTGACGACTAACAGCATCAAGTACAACCATCGCGGGAATCTCTCCTCCAGTAAGAACATAGTCACCAATTGATAATTCCTCTGCCTTTAAAATTTTCTTAACTCGAGCGTCAACTCCCTCGTATCTACCACATATAAGAACAATGTGATCATACTTATTCGCTAGACCTCGCGCTGTTGCGTTTGTAAACTTTTTCCCACTTGGTGAGAATATAAATATTTTGACCTGTGACTTTTGACTTTTAACCTTTAACAACGCTTTCTTAACAGCATCCAATATTGGCTGCGCAGTCATTACCATTCCTGGTCCACCCCCATATGGTTTGTCATCAACTTTATTATGCTTATTTTTAGTGAAGTCACGTGGATTGTAGAAATTAAACTTCACTTTCTTTTCTTTCTGTGCACGCCACATCATAGACGTATTAATGTACGTCTCAAAAACCTCTGGGAAAATTGTCACTATATGGAAGTTTTTCATTGGTAATATTATAACACGTTTATTGATTATGCACAACAAAAAACCACGGTCACTCCAACCGTGGTCCAAAGAGGCGTTCATTATTCTCCCTTCTCTTTTTTGATTTTACGATGAATTTCTATGATATTTTCACACCCAAATCTCTTCAGACCATGAGCTTCTGGATACTCAATTGCTTCTCTACTAATAGAATCGTATAGAAAAGTTTCGTCGTCACAGATAACATCAAGCGCAGCGAGGGCTAATTGAAATACTTCCTCATTTGTAACCTCTAATTTTGCTTTTAACCGTTCATAAATCGGCCCACTCTGTCCTACAAACTCTAGCGAGATCTCTTTCATGATTACCTACCTTTCTAAAGTACATTTCAAATATGTCCTCTGCCAATTTTATACCATCAACGTAACGAGAAATCAATTAGCAAAGGTTGATGATCTGATACCACATCTGGAAGTACTTTGAAATCTCTCACATATATTTCTTTTGATACGTGACAATAGTCTGCAAAGTGTGGCGCGCCATAATACGCACTATAATTCGGATTGCGTGTATTAGTTATTCCATACTCTGCAATGAGATTTTTCATACCCATTTCCGTATCAAGGATAGCCATACTGTCTGTATCAGGAAGAAGATTGTAATCCCCTATCAATATTTTTGGTGTATCAATTGCATTTAGAAAGTCACGAATTATCTCTGATTGCTTTATACGTTCTGGAATATCCATCTTGTTTACATCTCTCTTCCAAAGCCCGTGAAGATTGGCAATGAGAATCTCTTTGCCGTCCTTTTGAATTCGACTATATTGCACACTACGAGGATAGCTATTTGGATCACTTGGATCAAATGCGTCTCGCTCAAGATATACAAGAAAATCATCGTGTTCTGTAACCGTTATGTCCTTATGTATAAACATAGCCAATTCAAATACCCCGCTTTGCACTGGTGCAAAATATCCCACATGGTCTGGTAAAAGCTTTTGTATATCGTCATAAAGCGTAGCAACACTTCGGTCATCCATAACCTTTATACCTGATACTCCTCGGCACATTTCCTGAAAACAAAAAATGTCTGTTGTTGTACTTTTGGCATCTACAAAAGTCAAAAGGTCTTTGTGAAGCTTCCCTTCCCACGCATTAAGTGAAATTATATTCATATCATATACGACAAAAACCACCGGCTTGGTGGTTCTTGAAAAACAAATTTATATTTTTAGATCTTCCATTGCCTGATCAACAGACTTAGATATATCGCTTGGTTGTGAATCATTATTCTCCCCTGACTTTAGTCCTCCTTCTGGCTCGTTAATTTTTAGGTTAACTCGAGAATTATTCTTCATTCCAACAACACGCAAAAGTGTTCGTATTGCTTTGGCTGTGTTACCTGAACGTCCAATAATCTTTCCCATGTCTTCTGAATGAACATCGAGTGTAATCAGAACTCCCATTTCATCAACTGTTCGATTAATCTTTACTGTATCTGGGTGATCAACAAGTGCTTTAATAAGATACTCTAGAAATACTGCATCACTTTCCTTTTCCATGTCATATTGAATTAATGATAATCTCTGCACCTATTGTAACAACAGATTGCTCTGGGTCAAACCCATCAAACTATTCGGGGTGGATAAAATTGTGTAGATAAAAAATTACTTATGCTGCAACTTCTTCTTTTACTTCCTTTTTTGCCTCTTCCTTTACTTCTTCTTTTGGAGCCTCTGCTACCTCTGGAGTAGCCTCTGTTGCAGAGGCCTCAGTTGGCGCTTGCGCTGGTGCTTCTTCTGCTGGCTTAGATGAAGAGTCATCTGATGGTGTTTCTGCTGCAGAGGCCTCTGCTGCCTTTTCCTCCTCAGTCTTTTCTGCAACTATGGGAGATTTTTTTGGCAATACGTTTATTTTCTTACCTTCAATTACATTGTTTGCAATAAGGAGATTATGAACGGTATCAGAAGTCTGCGCTCCATGTGCAATATGAGCTTTAATTTCATCTCCCTTCAAAATAGTTTTATCAGTTCGAGCATCATATGTCCCAAGAACCTCTTGGAACTTTCCACTCTGTGGTCCATTCTTAGAATCAGTCAGAACAACACGAAATGATGGATCGTGTTTTCGCCCTACTCGTTGTAATCGAATTTTTAACATGGATCTCATACTAACAGATTATCTAGCAATGGTCAACACATTCTGCTATAGTGGCACAGTGAAAGATTCTAGAAAGAAGCAAAGCAAGAGCACAAAGACTAGGACAGGTGAAATATCTTTAAGCGCTAGAGGCGTTGGCTATATTGCTGACCCAGAAAATGACGCGGATATAGAAATCCAACCTGAAAGTCGAAATTCTGCTCAGCATGGCGACACTGTAGAAATAGTGCTCGAGGGGAAGATTCGAGGACGCACCCAAGGACGTGTGGTTAAAGTCACACATAGAGCAAGGAATACTTTTGTTGGTACTGTTGAAAAAGGGTCCAATGGACTAATACTCAAGGCGGACAGTAGAAAGATGAGTGATTCAATATCTCTCTCACTTCCACATAATGCAAAAGTTGGCGACAAGGTCGCAGTTAAAATATCACAATGGAAAACAAGTAGCGGTAATCCCACTGGAGAGATCACTCGTGCGATCGGAAAATCAGGAACACACAATGCCGAGATGGAGGCGATTGTTTTTGAAGGTGGATTTGAAATAGATTTCTCTAAACAAGTTGAAGAGGAAGCGAATGGTATAAAAGCACGTCAATCTGAAATAATGAAAGAAGAGGAGAAAACCCGTCGTGATATGCGCGGAGTTACTACCTTTACAATAGACCCGGCCGATGCAAAAGATTTTGATGATGCAATATCACTCAAGACTCTATCTAACGGTGATACAGAGATAGGTGTACACATTGCTGATGTATCGTTCTATGTTCGAGAAGGAACCGAGCTAGACAAAGAGGCATTAAAACGATCTCTTTCTGTATATCTTGTGGATCGAACAATTCCAATGCTTCCAGAGGTTCTATCAAATGATCTGTGTAGTCTCAACCCACATACAGATAAACTGGCCTATTCTGCTATATTCAAAATAAATTCATCTGGAAAAGTATATGACAGATGGTTTGGGCGTACGATAATACACTCCGACAAAAGATTTTCTTACGAAGATGCGCAAGAGGTACTAAATAAAAAATCTGGTGACTACAGTACAGAGCTCACAACTCTAAACGCTCTTGCAAAAAACATGCAGCGTGAGCGACACAAAAATGGTGCAATAGATTTTGGAGATGACGAGGTTAAATTTGTACTGGATGAAGACGGCAAGCCAATTGATGTTGTTCGTCGAATACGTACTGATTCTCATAAACTAGTTGAGGAATTTATGCTTCTCGCGAACCGTGAAGTTGCAACTTATTTCTACAACCTTCATCAAAAAAATAAGACGAGGGAAAATAGTCTTCCTCTAATCTACCGCGTGCATGATATTCCTGATGCCGAGCGTGTTGCGAACCTTGCTGTATTTGTTCGAGCACTTGGATTTGAACTTCCTGCCGACACTGAGAACCTCTCTGCAAAAGATATCAATGCCCTTCTTGAGCGTGTACAGGGGGACGCCCGCGAGCAATTAATCAAAACAGCTGCATTGCGAACTATGGCAAAGGCAATCTATACAACCAAGAATACAGTGGGTCACTTTGGTCTTTCGTTTAAATATTACGCGCACTTCACCTCCCCTATCCGTCGATATCCAGATCTCGTTGTGCATCGCATGCTTGATCTCTGTCAGAAAAAATTAAAATTTGATTCAGGTCTTTGGAGAAAATTGGAGGACATTGCTATTAGGGCCAGCGAACAAGAAAAAAAAGCAGTGGACGCAGAGCGTGCCTCAATAAAATACAAGCAAGTTGAATACATGAGTGATCATATTGGTGAAGAGTTCCAGGGAACTATTACCGGGGTAACTGAATGGGGTGTCTATGTTGCTGAAGACAATAGTAAATCAGAAGGAATGATAAAAGTACGTGATCTTCCGGATGACTATTATAACCTCGACCAAAAGAACTACGCATTGGTTGGAGAGAGAACAAAAAGAATGTTTACTCTTGGAGATACTGTCCACATGAAAGTTGCAGGCGCCAGTCTTGAGCAACGCACCATTGATTACGTGTTGGTTGAGTAAAAAAATACAGCGCCTAAAAGGACGCTGTTTGTAAAATATGTACACTATTTCAAGTGGATGGTTTTGACAATCGACTTGCCTGAGCCATCATATCAATGGCGCTCTTGTGTTTACTTGAGTTGATTATGCGAGTTAACTCTAGTTTTTCCTTTCGCTTTCCACGAAGATCTGTAATGCACAATTTGAGCAATTGATATGTCTCTGCTAAATGATGGTCCACCATTTTTAGCTCATCCTCCGCAGAACGATATTCGCGCGCGAGCTCAACAAGCTCCATAAAATACACGCCTATATCATCTCCATTTTTTTCAGAGGATGAATTTTCCAACTCTTCGTCTGGAAGATCATCGCTAGTAATATCATTCGACTCTTCTGGGAGAACAGCTATGGAAACTGACTCCACAATTTCTGGTGTAACATCATTTCCAGCATCTATGATCTCTTTCGAAAACACAGGGAGCTTCTGTTTGAGTGTCTCACGATATCTGTCAATTAAATCAAGTCCAGATCGCCCCAGACTCACCTTGATCCCTGTAAATACAAGGAATCCTTGTTTTTCTTGCCATCCAATAATGATGGGACGGATAATTGCGATACTGTGCATTAATCCAAATCTGAGCCGGTTATTGAGTATATCGCAAAGCGGATTGATTTTAGGACTACTTTCGTTATTGATAATATCCAACGCTCTCGCTATATTCTCTGGAACCTTAAAGAATTCTTCTGGCTCACTCGAACTAGTTTGTTGAATAGAATTTAAGTCGTCGCCATTGATTGGCTCATCTTTCACTATTACAGCAGGATCTATAAATTCATAGAATTTACTGCCTCGATTAACAAGAAGTCCCACGGCTTTTGATCTCTGAATAATTGGACCAGCTTCGTGAGATGAGATATCCAGAATTTCTGCAAGACTACTACCCATACCATTGCGAGCAATCATAGATTCCTCATTTACTATCAGCCGAAATGCCTCAAGAATTTCTGGGGGAACAGTCGGATTTTCATCAACTACTCCTTTCTTCAAATTAGCCTTTCTTTTACTTTCAAGTAAACTAGGAACCATTATCTTACCATTTGGATACCTGTGAATAATCTGATTGTACAAACTATTTGGACCTGAAATCTGAAAGGTACCAGTAGCTGGCTGCTCATCGACAAATGGCTTTATCTCAACATATATAAAGCCACCTTTAACCATTGTGAAATGCACATAGCGAGGCCCTTTTTTGCGTGTGGAGCGTGCCTTCTGATATGTAGGACTAAATACACCATGTCTAAGTGGGTCCACGTCCAACTTAAGTATGTCTACCAAAACGTATTGTATTAGTTTAAGGCAATTACCAGTAGCTATCAATGTACCACTTATTTCTAGTCGTTCTCTCATTTTAAACTCCATATGTTAAGTTGCTCCATTTGGGATCATAATTGGCCACCAGACCAATACCAAACAGCTCTATGCATTTTATATCATAAAAACTCTATTTTGTCAAAAAAATACCCTGCGTCCTCAGACACAGGGTTTGAATTGTATGAGATGGGCTATTCGTCGGTAAGATCCGGACCCTGACCATTTGTCTCTGGGTCAGCTTCCAGCTCCAGAACATCAGCGATTGGATCAGGCTCAGTATTCTGATTTATGTATTTTGGATTCACTTTGAGCCAGTTTTTTTTCTGTAGCCCTTTGTTCATATCATCACGCATAAGCGCATATAGCATATCAAGGGCAGAGCCACTTGCACCGGCCAACTGCTCAATACGAGGATCCGCAACACTAAACATCCCTAGTTTCCTCCGTGCTTTAACCTTCACCACAAGTTCTCTACCATTCCAAAAGTCGGTATGGGTGGAAAATAGACGAGCTAGGGTCATGACAAATCCGGCCTTCATCCAAGAGGCTGAGCCTGGAGCGAGTGACAGCCGTTTAATGCCCCATGCACCGTCAATGATATCGAAAAAGGTGGTGATGTTTTTAACAAACTTATCGTCACCAATTTCATCAGCCAACTTACTCAGCGATTGTGCAATTATATTTATTTTCGTTGCTATTCCCGGCACAATGTGAGCATGCAAGCGTGTGATAACTTTGACTAACGTTGCTGCGGTCATCATCTCCTTTGACTTCATTCGCTGTTCCCAACAAATGCGGTTGTGCATGGCGAAATCCTGATTGCCATTTGTATTTGTGGCCATCTGATGAATCAGTGCAATCGCCTGATTCTCATGTCGCATATTGCGCACCAAAATACTTGCTGATAATCTGGTACGTTCTGCATTAAGCCGATAAAACAACGCACGCTCCCATTCGACAGTAGTGTCAAAATACAACGAGGCACCCAGGGAAACATCCTTCCTTCCGTCTGGATCTGCAATCGCTGCAAGCGCTGCGTTTACACGTTGCCAGCCGTCGATTGTGTACACGTTGCCTGTGATAGAAAACCGTCCATCACGTTGATTGTACTTGTGTCCTCGTAAACCAAGAACAATGTCCGGTACAGAATCTCCGATGATGAACGCCTCCTTAAGAGAAGCAGCGCGAGCGCCGGGGAGAATCTCCCGTTGATAATCATCAATTTTGAGCAAAGATAGAACTTCTGGTAGCAATGCGCCCCTGAGTATTCTTCCACCTTTTTCACCTGGTAATTGCTGCAGTGCAGCATGAGTCAGTACAATATTCGTGTTTCTCATAGTATGTGCAATGGTGTTGATTCCGCAATGGAATATGAACCACTTTGTTTTTTCAATGATCAATGTTATTACACCAAATCCGTAATGGACTATACGGTGTACCGTCCATACATTGGTACCATGTATAAGTAAATTTGTCAATGATATATTTTCTCGGACCTACTCCACACCGAGACTATATTGAGACAGCAAAACAACGCACCATTGATTACGTTTTGGTGGAGTAGTTTACACCTTTCGGAAAATGTGGTATTCTCACATGAGAAGCCAACCTCACCAACAAACGAAATGGAGTAACAGAATGAAAGAAAAAGGAGAAAAAGGAGAATTTGCTGATGTTTTCACACTAAGGGATGCAAAAGTTCTTGAAGTAGGTGACCCGGAAATACGGTCATCTGTATTTAGATTTTGGGATAGTCAGGAGAAGATACATCTCTTCTGCTACCGAACAAAGAATAATAAACCAGTGATTCTGATCCGATCCTCATGGGAGATTCCCCGTCTTATAGACAATGGGTTAACCAATTGCACTGTTGGAGACAGTACCCTAACTTTGATTCGAAAAGCTATCGAGGACTGGAAGAATGGGCTACGCGGTGCAGAAACATATGAAGAATTGGTTGCTAGTATTTGTAAGGAATGCTAGATCAATTAATATCTCAAAAAACCATCGATACAGTATCGACGGTTTTTATTTTGCCACACTCACTGCTTCGTCGAATTTCACAGACAAGAGTTTTGAAATACCATCACTTCCCATCGTTATACCGTAGAGTACTCCTGCGCGGCTCATTGTCTCACGGTTGTGCGTTATTAAAATCAATTGAGAATTCTCCGAAAGTTTTGCAATCATATCTCCATACTTTCGTGAGTTGGCCTCATCGAGTGCCGCATCTGTCTCATCAAGAATAACAAACGGTGGTGGGTTAACTTGAGAGATGGCAAAAAGAAGTGCGATCGAGGTAAGAGCTCGCTCCCCTCCTGAGAGCATCATCAATCCCTTTGTTTTTTTATGAGGAAGAGCAATGTCTACTTCAATACCCTTTTCTACTTCCTCCTCCTCAGATGTATCAACATCATCTCCTAGCAACTCATCCATAAGTTTTCGCCTTCGCTTTTTCTCTTCCACAACAAATATTTTCGCGGAACCACCTCCAAACATGAGGGTAAAGAAATCATGGAACTGAGTATTTATTTTATTTATACCGATGTTGAATTCCTCAGACAATTTTTTTGCAAGTTCATCAATGAGCACACGCAATGCATCTGCTGACTTTTCCAAGTCTGCAACCTCTCTGCCGAGAAACGCATCACGTTCTGTTGCCTCTTCATATTCTTTTATAACATCGTCGCTTCCACCGCCACCCATGTCTTCAAGTCGTATTTTTATTCGCTCGATAATACGAATTCTTTCCTCTTGTTTAGAGCGATCCTCTGACATGACCTCGTCTACTCTAACTGTGGCACTATCATATTGAAGCACTCCTCTTCCTATCAATACAGCTCCTTCGTTTAGTTCACCTTCAAATGAATTCTTAACACGCTTCAGTTGATCGAGGGAAGAAGTCAGATTGTTTAGTAACAACATTACTTCGTTTTGTCTTGTCATTGCTTCAAACAGTGTTCTCTCTGCCTCTCTGTTCTCGCTACGACCACGATCAAGCTCAGCGCGTAATTCCTTCATGTCTCTTGTTAGTCCTTCTTCTACATCGCGAACAGATTTCATTTCTTTTTCTATTTCATCCTTTTCACGAATTAAGTTATCGTGCGATACAACATCCTCCTCCTCAACCTTTGAGGTATCTGTCATATAGGCAGTCCTGAAATCTGAAATGACTGTATCAATTTTTGACAAAACAACACGAATTTTTTCAATGTCATTACTCTCTCTCGCATCCCTTAAAGAGTCACGAATGTCTGAAAAAACTGATTGTACTTTTGATCGAGCTACATTTCCATCCGTGTTCGCATTTCGAGCACGTCTTTCAACGTCTCTTGCATACGCATCAAGTGATCCTTCAATACGACCTAATCGACGCACCAACTCCCCTTTCTTTACTTGTGTTTCCTGTGTTCTACTCTCAATGGAAATTATTTTGTCCTGACTACCGTCTTGTTTGTCATCGTCCTCCAAAGTACTCTTTGATGCAATAATCTTTTTTGCGAGTGTATCTCTCTCTATCTTCAATGGCCCAGATTCTCTTTCAATTCTTTGTCCTTCTTCCTTTATGTATACCTCCTCACGTGCCAAATAGTCATTATATAAATCTCTTAATTCAACGCGCATCTCTGCTGCCTTCTCAATCTTTTTTACTTGTCTATTTAAAAATTTAATATGCGGTGCAATTTCACGTCGCAGGGATTCAACAGATTTTATATTCTCTTCTGTCTTGCCAAGCTTTCGTTCACTCTCAAGACGTTTGTATTGATATATTTTAAGTCCAAGAGCATCCTCAATCATCTCGCGTCTCTCTTTTGGGCTTGCACTCAAAATACGATCGGCTTCACCTTGTGAAATAATATGGTGTCCAGATGACCCAATATTGGCAGCAGCGAGCATTTCTCCAATGTCTTTAAGTCTTACAGCACTCTTGTTTATAAAGTAATCATTGCTCCCATCACGATGCACGATACGCTCTACAATTACCTCATCAAAATCAATATTAAAAAGCCTGTCTTTGTTATCAAAAATAACTTTTACACTTGCCCGATTTGCCTTTGGAGAATTCTTTGCACCATTAAAAATAAGATCTTCTCCCTTCTTTCCACGTAGTGATTTAATAGATTGCTCACCGAGAGCAAATCGAAACCCTTCTGCAATGTTTGATTTACCAGATCCGTTTGGACCAACAATTGCAGTTATGGGTGTATCGAAATGTAAATCGCCTTTCTTGGCAAATGATTTGAAACCCGAGAGTTCTAGAGACTTTAAACGCATGAGGATATAATAGCATTTCAATGGGTAACAAAAAACCCACCGTTTGTACGGTGGGTTTGAATGATATTGAAAGATAGAACTAACTAATATTCAGTACCGCAAGAAAACACTCCTCAGTAGGTAATGAGCTCAGCTCCAAATCCTTTCTTCCGAATCCTCCATTTGCATCAATACTTAATGCCTTTACATATCTGCCTTTTTTTTCTGGCTTAGAAAATATTGCATCAGCAAATATAATATACCGGTTGCATTTTATACTCGATGCCCCTTTCCACCATGAAAGAATTTTTTGCTGTGAATACTCAAGAACAAACAACGCATCTAGGATAGACGGATGCAATACATCATTTTTTGAGATTAATTCATAAACATCATCATTCTTGCACGGCAACAATGCGACATTTCCACGCTTCTTCATGTTCAGAAAAATGGACATTCGATAGCCTCCACTCCCTATCTGAGTCCACCCCTTGCTCTTTGGTGAACACAGTATTCTGTTTCCGACATGCCTATCAATAGCACAATTGTCACTAATCTTTACCATAAGGGTATCCTGATCAATTTCATACCATAATCTCTCATCCTTGAATTTTTCTGTAAGAAGAGTGATGCTATTTCGAAGGGAGTTCTTGCCATCACGCACCAACCAATCGACAAAACCTTCACCTACATAATTCTCTCTCATTACTTCAATAAAGAAGTTAATAAACGAAACAAACTGTCCAATACTACGCATTACTTCCTTTCTGCCTCCGCGAATTCTTCGCATCAGCTTTTGTTATATTTATTTGTTATCTCCGCCTTTTAGGCATCAACATATGAAGCACTCACTTCACTGTTGTGAGACTACTCTCAAAGAGGCACTGTGTCAACAAAGAACCCGTCGCGCATGCGACGGGCTGTAAATACTTATGTTTTCATTAATGATGTCAAAGAGGCATCAACTGCGATATCTCTAGTAGCGACTAAATAACCGCCTAGCAATTTCGAGTGGACTTTCTCCGTGTGTCTGTTCAAAACCAGAGACTTCATCCTCAGTAGGACCGGCGACTATCTTTGCTTCTAATTGCGTTAGCGGAACTGAATCAACATTAGAATAAGTCATACGACCATGATTAGTACTGTGAAATATCTGCTGCGCCAGTTCCTCTCTTGCACTTGATTCCAACAAATTCCATTCGGGTAATTGTGGTAGACCAAAGGGTCCAACAAAGGGCAACTTGCAATGCTTACACAAATGGTTACAGTAAACTACCTTACCCCCACAACTACTACAGCGAGAGCCGCTGCATCCCACTTCGTTGTCCGGAATATTCAAGGCAAACCTACAACTTTTATCAACTGCAAAAACTTTAATACACTTATCTACTATCATTTCAAATCTCCTTCCATTTAATACCGCCTACAGAAATGTAGGTTCTAGGAAAACATTACCTCTTAAACTGTCACCCGTCAACAAAAAACCCACCGTTTGAAGAGTGGGTTTAATATATTACTTATCTTGTAATTCAAGCGCTTGCTTTGCGGCTTCCTGTTCTCCTTCTTGTTTTGACTTACCGCTTCCCTCTGCAATTTTCTTTTTATTGAAAAATACTCCAACGGTGAATACTTTGTCATGATCAGGACCTACTGAACGTATGACATCATACGTAGGGGTTATACTGTGCTCTTCTTGTACGAGCTCTTGTAACCTACTTTTAGCATCACGGTAAGATTCATTCTTGATTATGTCATCAACCAAAACAACAATATGAGTACCTATAAATTCACCCGCTGCGTCATACCCTTGGTCTAGATATAATGCACCAATTACTGCCTCAAGAGTGTCTGCCAATATAAACTGTCTTCCACGTCCTTTCTCTTTGCTCTCCCCTTTTGATAGCAACAGGTAGTCATTCATTCCCAAGCTGTCTGCTGTTGTAGATAATGTTGTTGTGTTCACAAGAGCGGATCGTAATGCGGTCAGATCTCCCTCTGGCTTGTCTGGGAATTTCTTAAACAAAGCATCGGTAACAACCAATTCTAAAACCGCGTCTCCAAGAAATTCGAGGCGCTCATTGTGAACAATACCGTTCCCACGGTTTTCATTAATATATGATCGGTGCGTAAACGCCGTACGAAGTAGTTCGATATCGTTAAATTTCACTCCGAGTTTCTCTTCAAACTGTTTTATATCTGTCATGCTCTCAGTATTATTCTAATAGTATAAAGTTTACTTTTCCTTTTCCTCTGCTTGTTGGAGTGACCCGCCCTGAGCTTGTCGAAGGGTTGATTTAATCGGATCTCCTTCTTCTTTGCCATTGAGAATATTTATTGCTTTTGTGATTAAAGGAATAATATCATCGTAAAGATTTAGTGTTGGTATTTCATCCATTGTGAACCATGATGCATTGTCCAATCCCCCAGACTCTTCGAGTACTACTGGAACAAACGGAGACTCGGCTAGGAAATATGTAACATGTTTTCTGATTTTTCCTTCCTCTGGATGATTGGCAACATATTCATTCTCACCGAGGATTGCCTGCAATTCAATATCAAGGCCTATCTCTTCCTTTATTTCACGTTTGGTACCACTCTCTACATCCTCTCCTGCTTCAAGCTTTCCTTTTGAAAGAGTCCAGTGTCCAAAAATATCGTGTACAAATGCAAGATGTAATGTGTCGCCGTCTTTGGCATACACAACAGCACCTCCCAATTGCTTCAGAGGCATTTTCTCATAAGGAATTTCCTCTATCTTTTTTTTCTTTTTTGTACCCTCGTCTTTTCCTGGCTCCCCTATTTCTTTATAGACTGCACCAAGAACTCCATTAACAAATTTGCTGCTATTCTCTCCACCAAATGCTTTTGCTAATTCAACTGCCTCATTGATTGCAACTTTTGCTGGAACCTGGTTACGTTCTCCAAATAATAGTTCGAAAAGACCGATACGCAATATGTTGCGATCGATTACTGATATTTTTTCAATTGGCCATTCAGGAGCTGCTTTTACAATAATGTCATCAATATCTTTTTGTTTATCGACAATATTTTTTGCAAGAGTATTCATGAACGATAGATCGCTCATCCCTGGAGCAAATTCTTCCGCATTACGAATAAGTATTGAATCAAGATTTCTCTTGTCCGTATTCTCATCAAAATCCCATTCAAAGAGAGATTGAAGTACTAGTGATCTTGCTAGGTGTCTATTGGCCATATATTTAAGAACATACGCTCATTTGCGAGCTTTGTAGAATAGTTATACCAAAAAGTAAAAACTTGCACCATAACCTATGTGGGTAATGGTAAATACTTAATCCTTGGCAGAACTATTTTTTTGATAGAGTGTTTGCATCAAGTGCCTTTTCCTCATTCTTTGGAGTCTCCTCTTCAAGACCCATGTCTTTGTTTCGCTTTGCTTTTCTGGCAAGCTTCTTTGATTGTATTCCAACAACATCAATAATTTGTCGTCCTCGATACGTTCCACAAGTAGCACATGTTTGGTGTCGAATATGCTGTGAACCACATTTTGAACATGTAGAAGTACGCACTCCTTTAAGTGCGTGGTGGCTTCGCCGATTGGCGGTATGAGAACGTGTATGTCGCATTCGTACAGTCATAGGGGCCAGTATACTATAAATATGGGTTTACGCAAGACATGTAGAACCTGTCTATAATCTCACCGCAACTAACAACAATCAAGCTTGTCGACTGAAACCACGAAATTTTCACCACGACATGAGATTATAAACAGGTTCTTAGAAAAGATCTCCTATGTAGCTCGCTAAGACCATTTTTGGATATCCCATCATAATGTGCTCGCGTTCCATAGCCCTTATGCTGTTTAAAGCCATATCCTGGGTATTTTCTATCCTGTCTAGTCATATATCTATCACGAATCACTTTTGCTGCAATCGAAGCCAATGCAATCGCAGGCTCACTCTCGTCTCCCTTGATAATTGTCTTTTGATCAAAATACTCTAGAGGAGCCTTTAGTGATCCATCTAAAAGTACGCTACATTCTGTAGGGTGTATATTGAGAGAGTTTAGCGCGCGAGCAAGCGCGCGTTTGATCGCAACTGCAATACCTATTCTATCTATTACTTTTGCAGAAACAGACGCAACTTTGTATTCGAGAATTCCTTTGTCTCTCAAATCATTTATAAGCAAAAACCACTCATCACGCTGACTCGGTGAGAGTTTTTTTGAATCACGAAATGTTTTTAGAATCTTTTTGGGTAAAGGCCTCTTTAATGCCAGTGCACACAGAGTCACCGGACCAGCAATTGGTCCCCGACCGACTTCATCTATTCCTATTGTTATCATATTGTGATTTACCCTAACTCTCTGGTACGACATTTTCTAGATCATTTCTACAGAAATTACCTCCTCCTTTCAATTACCAAGAAGTTGATTGATTACCAAAATAGGCACAAATGTCATCTCCGACTGGAGGATTATCAGCAGATTGCAGTACACCATCCGGACCAGCAGAACACACCGATGTCTTCCACGCTCCTAATTCACATGTTCCAGCAGCACAGCTACCGCATGGTCCAGGACATCCTAGGTATTCATACGACCTCCCCCAAGGATCCATTCCTATACCATCAAGAAAATTTATTTCTGAATTAAGCTCCGCTGGTGTCAAAAGAGTTTGAGACAATGGGAACCGTCCGATATCAGCCTCTGTTGAAATAACTGAGTTATATATAAGAGTAACTTCTTCTTGTGCCTTTGCATTCTTTGCTTTAACTCTTGAATCGCTCAAGTTTGCAAATACAATAGCTGACAAAATTGCCAATATTGAAATTGAAACCATTAGTTCGATAAGTGCCAAACCTCTATTGTTTTTATTAAACATAACTTAATAGAATAAATCTTCTTCTAGTCCTGGGAAATTTGAAAAATCTGGAGGAGGAGGATCCCCTATTCGACTGGACACTATATAAAATGACAAGGATGACGCAAAAATAGCAATACTTATCAAAACAATATTTGCCTGCTTCATATTTTTTACAATTCCAGCATTCATTAGCCATGTAACCATTTGTGGTCTACCGGTTGTCGCACCGACTGATGATTGTCTATACCCATATTCGTCACTAAATTGTACGTTAGACATATTGTTTATATTATACTGCGTAGTTTTTCAAATACAACAACGTTTGCAGACTATTGAATTACCTTGTTTGCGAATAATCTACTTTTTCCTTCCTCATACAATGCTGCGACTTCCCTTTCATTAATTGCACCCTTATATACACGTACATCATCGATCATACCCTCAAAGTTGTTCCAAGTGCCTCCTAATTTGTAACCAATAGCAACAAGATCTTTATAGTCAAGAATGACAGTTTCTGGAACACTACCAACTTTGTCCAGTTTACCGTTTATATAATAGGTCCATCCAATACCTGCTTCAACAGAAAATACAACGTGTGTCCATTCGTTCTTTTTTACTGCGACATCAGAATGTGGCCACTGATTTATATAACCACCAGAACAAGGTGGTGTATCACCTGCCCCAGGACAACGGGCTATCATAATCTGAATACGACGATCATTGTCACTACTGTATTCCATGTAATGTAGTCCACCTATTCGACGTAGAATTGTTTCTCCGTCCACTCCAACATCTCGCGTAGGATATATCCAAACAGAAATTGTGGATTTACCTGTATCAACGCCACCATAACTATCAGGGTCACGTAAACTGTCTGGCAATTCAACATAATCATTCGCGCCATCAAAAAGTAAACATCCACCCATTTTATTTCCGCATTGATCTTCGCTTTGCCATGTTGCACCATTAATTGTTGCTATTTCACTTGTGTAAAGATTTGCTAAAGTACTTCCGCTCCCTTCATTAAACTGCCAACCTCCTAAACCGTTTGCACCCAGAGCATGGTCAACAGTGCTCATGAACTTCTGCCCAGCTGCAATTCGTCCTTTTTTACGAACCCCATCCATTGAGGCAAACACAATACTAGAGAGTAATCCGATAATTGCGATTACTACAAGGAGTTCAATCAACGTAAACCCCTCACCTTTTTTGGGGGTACCCCAAAAAAGGTGAGGGGTGAACCCTTTTTGTTTATGGAGATAAGTCATATTGATCTATTGGAATAGGTTCATGAAATGGTGGATCTCTTCCGTCAATGTGACTTGAAAAAATAATTACGGCCAGAATTGAAGTAACTATTGCTACACCTACCAGTATATTATTTGCAGTTTTTGAATTTTTTGCTAATCCAACTTTAAAAAGCCAAGCATGCATTTTGGATTTATTCTCGGCGAGAGCTAGCCTAGATCGCCCATAGCCATACTCATCATTAAATTGTACTTGTGGCATATAATTTCATATTTTGCTCTCATACATTATACTTGATGCATTATGGATAGGAAATTCGTACATTTGCATAACCACAGTCACTATAGTCTGCTTAATGCTCTACCCAAGATCCCTGAATTGGTAAAGCAAGCAAAGAAGGAAGGTATGAATGCGCTCGCACTTACCGATGATTGCAACATGTACGGGGCAATTGATTTCTATCAAACATGCAAAAAAAATGACATCAAACCCATATTTGGAGTTGATGCATTTCTTGCTACGCGTACACGTCACGACAAACAAGCCGGCATAGATAATCGAAGGCCAAGAGTTGTCCTGCTTGCAGAAAACATGGCGGGATACAAAAACCTCATAAAGCTAATGACCTATGCCAATCTCGAGGGCTTCTATTACAAGCCACGAATTGATCATGAATTAATGGAAAAATATTCTGAAGGACTCATCTGTATTGTTTCTACAAACAACAGTGAAATCAGTAACGCTCTTCGCGATAACAACAAAGAGAAAGCGAACGAACTTCTATCTTGGTACAAAGGTGTCTATGGAGCTGACAATCTATTTCTAGAAATCACTCATCATCCCAATCTAGAAGGACATACTGAACTTGTTACTAGAATTAAGGAATTTTCAACTGAAACGAATACACCACTCGTTGCCGCACACAACATCTATTACATGACACCGGATGACAAAAAAGCTCGTACGACTCTCATGTCAGTACAAACGAGCGGTGGTGCTAGTCAACAGTATGGAACTGAAGATGACTTTTCTTTTGTCAGTACAAAAGACATGTTGAAATGGTTTCGTGACTCTCCGGATGCAATAGACAATACTCAAAAAATTGCTGACAGATGTAATGTGGAACTCACACTTGGTGAATGGTTCTTCCCAAACTTTCCTGTTCCAGAGGGAGAGACATATGAAAGCGTTCTGCGCAAACTTGTATACGACGGAATTTCTATGCGTGGATTGGAGAGAACAGACGAATTGATCACACGTATTGAGTATGAACTTAAGGTTATTAAAGACAAAGGTTATGAGGGATATTTCCTTGTAGTTGCCGACTTACTTAATTTTGCACACAAAGAAAAGATACTAACAACTATTCGAGGTTCTGTTGCTGGATCCATGGTGACCTTTCTCGCACGCATCACGAACGTAAACCCATTTGAATATAAACTTCCCTTTGAGCGTTTCCTCAATCCAGAGAGACCGAGTGCTCCTGATATCGATATGGACTTTGCTGACAATAGACGCGATGAAGTTATTCAATATGCTCGTGAAAAATATGGTGAAGATAAAGTTGCACAAATTGGTACCTTTGGAACCATGATGGCTCGTGGGTCAGTTCGCGACACAACACGTGCACTCGGGTTTCCATATGAAAAGGGTGACCAAATCGCAAAATTGATACCGATGGGTAGTCAGGGATTTCCTATGACGATTACGCACGCTCTTGAACTAGTTCCAGAACTCTCTGGGTTGTACAAAAAAGATGCAGACACAAAAGAGATCATCAACATGGCAAAAAAAATTGAAGGCTGTGCGCGTCACATTTCAGTTCACGCTGCTGGAGTTGTAATAGCACCAGAACCCCTAGAGAATTTTGTACCAGTTCAATACGATACGAAGGGAGACAAGAAAATTATCACGCAGTACGACATGTACAGTGTTGGTGAAGATGGAATAGGTCTTTTGAAGTTTGACTTTCTTGGTCTAAAGAACTTGTCTATTCTCGCAGATGCGGTTGATAGGATACAGAAAATTGAGGGCCACACAGTCGATGTTGAAAATGTACCAGTTGACGACGAGAAGACATTTAAAATGCTTGCACGAGGCGAGACTATTGGATTGTTTCAATTGAACGGAGCTGGAATGACAAAAGCACTGAAAGAACTAAAGCCATCCGTAATCCATGATATCAATGCAATGGTTGCGCTCTACCGACCAGGTCCCATGGAATCAATTCCACAGTACGTAGAGCGCAAGCATAATCCAAAGTTGGTTACTTTTCTCGATGACAGGATGCGTGATATTTTGGATCAATCGTATGGAGTAATAACGTATCAAGATGACGTTATGATGATTGCTATTAAGCTTGCTGGATATTCATGGTTAGAAGCTGACAAGTTGCGTAAGGCAATGGGAAAGAAAATCCCGGAACTCATGGAGGAGCAAAAAAAGAAATTGTTTGCAGGACTTCTTGAACATGGAATGGCGAACGACAAGGCAGAGAAACTATGGAGTCTCATTGAACCTTTTGCCGCATATGGATTCAACAAAGCTCACGCAGCGAGCTATGGAAAGGTCGCCTATCAGACTGCATATATGAAAGCGCACTTCCCTGCTATATATATGTCGTCCGTTCTCACCGCAGACTCTGGCGATGTAGAAAAGGTTGCAGAGTTCATTACAGAGTGTAAACGAATGAAGATACCAGTTCTCCCTCCTGATATCAATGAAAGCTTTAGTGACTTTACTGTAGTAAGAAATGCAGGTGAGCCCGACAAAATTCGATTTGGACTGACGACTATAAAAAACTTTGGTGAAGGCATCGCAAAGGCAATCATTCACGAAAGAAAAGAAAATGGAAAATTTGAATCACTCACTGATTTTCTTGATCGTGTACATGATAAAAATTTAAATAAGAAATCTCTGGAGGCTTTAATTAAAGCTGGGGCAATGGATACGTTTGGTGATCGCTCGACACTTTATGGAAACCTGGAACTCCTTCTCACATATAACAAAGAGTCCATCCAAAATGGTGGAACTCAAGACTCTCTGTTTGGAGGTCTCAGTGATACATCGGCTCTAACACTTGCGCATGTAGATCCAATAGAACATGACGAGCAGCTTGCATGGGAGAAAGAGTTACTTGGTCTATATATTTCTGGACATCCTTTGGAGAAATTTAAAGAAAAGCTGGACAAGCGTGATAGGGACATAAAGAAGATCCGCACTGAAATGAAAACCGGGATGACAGTTGTTGTGGCTGGAATCGTAGAAGAAGTAAAGGAAATTATCACAAAGAAAAATGATGTGATGGCATTTGTACGTGTTGGTGATCTTTCTGGAACAATTGAGTGTGTTATTTTTCCAAAAGTATATACGACGTATAAAAATCTACTAACGACAGATAACTGTATCGTATTAAAAGGACGTCTAAATGATAGAAATCAGGAAATAAGTCTCTTGGTTGAAAAAGTGAAGGTACTTGAATAATTACTCCGCCTGTGCCAATATAATAGTGTTAGTGAGTGAAATGATATTGCTTTCACTCATCGTGTTTACCAAATTAGGCACGCACAATGTCTAAGTTCTCCCTAAGATTATAAAAATTAGAGCCTTCGTTGATAAGTTGTCATAACTATCTGGAAAAGGAACCTCGTTGGAGGAGTATGTGATCCATATCATGTATCTCATTGTGCGATTACTCGGCAGCATCATTATGTTGTCGAGTACTTTTTTGCCTATACAAATAAACAACTAAAAATGATATAGTGTCTTTCATGAGTAATCAAAACCTAGAGGAACAAAGACACTCTCTCGCCCATCTATTAGCTGCGGCGGTTCTTGAACTATATCCTGATGCATTGCGAACTATAGGTCCCGCAATCGATGATGGCTTTTACTATGATTTTGACAACCTTTCAATTGGGACCGATGACTTGAGAAAGATTGAGAAAAGAATGAAGAGACTACTTCCCTCTTGGAAGACTTTTGATGGGCAAGAAGTGTCTGAATCTGAGGCACGAGAAGCATTCCGGAGCAATCCATACAAGCTAGAGCTGATTGATGAAATTATTGCTAAGGGCGAGAAAATAACACTATACACTTCTGGAAACTTTGTAGATCTTTGTCGTGGCGGACACAGCAGTGAGATGAACAAAATTGATCCAGAATCATTTAAGCTGGACCGTGTTGCTGGTGCATACTGGCGTGGCGATGAGAAAAGAAAAATGCTTACTCGTATTTATGGAGTGGCATTTGATAGCAAGACAGAGCTAGAGCGATTCGAGCAAATGCGCAAGGATGCGAAAGAGCGCGACCATCGCAAGATTGGAAAGGAGCTAGATCTCTTTACGTTCTCAGATTTGGTTGGTTCTGGACTTCCTTTATTTACTCCACGCGGAACTCTGATGCGTGATTTAATTATTGAAAAGATTCAAACTCTCCAAAAGAATTTTGGATATGAAAAAGTAACTATTCCACACATAACTAAAAAAGCATTGTACGAAACCTCTGGACACTGGGATAAGTTTGGTGATGAGCTATTTAAAGTACACGGGAAAAAAGAAAATGATGATTTTGTGATGAAGCCAATGAACTGTCCTCATCATACGCAGATATATGCAGCACAACCTAGGAGTTACAAGGACCTTCCATTACGTTACATGGAATCCACAATGGTGTATCGTGATGAACAGGCAGGAGAACTATTAGGACTTTCTCGCGTACGAAGTATTACACAGGACGATGGTCATGTGTTCTGTACACCTGATCAAATAAAGACTGAGGTAAAAAATATTGTTTCAGTTATAAATGATTTCTATACTTCTGTAGATATGTTGAAACCTGGACAATATTGGGTATCTCTCTCTGTTCGAGATCCAAAAACTCCAGAAGAATACCTTGGTGACGGTTCTAAATGGGATGCTGCCGAGGCCGCTCTTGAAGAAATCGCAAAGGAGGAGAACCTTCCATATAAACGTGTTGAGGGTGAAGCTGCATTTTACGGACCAAAACTTGATTTCCAATTTACAGATGCAATTGGACGCGAATGGCAATTAGGAACGGCACAGCTTGATTTTCAAATGCCTGAGCGTTTTGGGCTTGAATATACTGATTCGGATGGTGAGAGAAAGACCCCCGTAATGATCCACCGAGCAGTTGCGGGATCACTGGAGCGCTTTATGGCTGTAATGATCGAGCATTTCGCTGGTAATTTCCCATTATGGCTCGCACCTACTCAAGTGTCAGTAATTCCTATTGGTGATGATCATGTAGAGTTTGCACAAAAAATACATAGTGCCCTAACCGAAAAAGGATTGCGAGCAGATATAAACATAACCAATGACGGTTTCGGAAAAAAGGTTCGTAAGGCAAAGAAATTCAAAATCCCCTATTTCCTAATTATTGGAGACAAGGAAGTCGCTGATGGCAACATAACAGTTGAGAGTCGCGATGATGGAAATCTCGGACGTATGACTATTGAAGAGATTGTTGAGAAGCTTTCAAAGGAGAACAATTAAAGACAAATAGAGAGGCATAAAAAAAACTTAGAGCTCCGAGCTCTAAGTTTTTTTGTTTACTTTTGTATGTTTATGTCTTCTTTAACTTCTTAATTTTCTTTTGCTCCGTATGAACAATATGAACCTGACGAGTCATCAACCCTGCAAGTATTAAAAGTGTTAGTAAGGTTATAATAGAACTCCATGTAACCGCTATTCCTGTATCTGGAATGTCTGCAAGTGAGAGATCTCCATTAGCAGACTCTGCATCAAACGCGGCCTGGCGTGCTGCTGCTTCACGTGCAGCAGCCTCACGTGCCGCTGCCTCATCACTAGGCAAAATAATAACTGCATCATACAGTGTCGTTACCGCAGAAGCAGAAATTGGCAAAAGTAGTGATGTAATAATAAATATTGATACTAAAATTTTCATACTATATTCTGTGAGCCTCAACAACAAATCTCTCCTGTGTAGCTCCAAAAGAATTACACGTTGAAAGTGTGAGCGAATACCCTGTATCTTCTAGCGTAACATATTCTTCACTCGCATCAACAAGACGCACATCATCAACAATATACTCATACTCCTTTTCTGATGACTCTACAAAAATACTGTCACCTACCTTTAAATCCCCGAGTCCATTTAGTGCTCGATAATTTTGATTATGCACAACTGTAAGCGAACTAGAATGCCCAAAGACAAACATACGTCCACGCTCTCCAAGTCTTACAGAATCAGGATGGCGCACAGCACCTTCTTTTAGTGCAGAGTCCAGCGTTGCAATATCATTCTCAATTGGATTCTCGATTGTTGTATCAACGCCAATAACAGGTATGGTAATTTTTATTGGATCATTCACATCCTCGGAGAATAAATAGTTAACTCCAGCAAAATCGCTAACAGCGATAACACCAGCAAAAAGAACACCGAATAGTGCAATCCAGATTGCAATCAATATACTAGCCTTTTTTATATGTACCATAATTATACGTCCAAGGTTGCCATTTTGGCATTGCTTTGAATGAAAGCCTTCCTCGCTGCAACATCTGTACCCATCAATACATCAAATACCTTGTCTGCTGCAGTTCCGTCATCAATAGTCACTTGCTTCAATACACGTCTCTCCGGATCCATAGTTGTCTCCCATAGCTCTTCTGGATTCATCTCTCCGAGACCCTTATATCGCTGTATGCTTACTTTTGGTGCTTTCTTGCTCCCCTGAGCTTGTCGAGGGGTTGCTTTTCCATCATCATCGTCCTCGTCAGGATCAGCCTCTGCATCAGCCTCGTCATCAAGATTGATACCTTCTTTTTTCAACCACTCAGTTTTTGAATCTTCTGTGTAAAAATACAGAACCTCCTTTCCTTTCTTAATTTTATACAAAGGTGGCTGTGCTACATATACAAATCCCCCTTCTATTAATGGCTTGAAATATCTATACAGCAGAGTGAGAAGGAGTGTTCGAATGTGTGCTCCGTCTACGTCAGCATCAGTAGCAATAATAATTTTATGGTATCGCAATTTATCAATATCAAATACATCCCCAATTGCTGTTCCAAGAGCAACAACCAAAGACTTAATTTCTGTGTGTGCAAGCATCTTATCTAAACGAGCGCGCTCAACATTCAAAATCTTTCCTTTCAGGGGCATGATTGCCTGAGTCACACGGTCTCGTCCTTGCTTAGCACTATTATGAACAAATACCCCTGAAGCCAATGCAAAATTATGAGTATGAGAAACCTCAATATCATACACGTCCTGCGTCTCTTGTAGCTTCTTTATACTCAGAACTTTGTGATTATACGTTTCTAGTGTCGCCAACAATTTCTTATTGTCCTGTTCAAAATATCGACTCAAGACAGACTGATAAGTTAATCTGCTTTTATCATTTTGCTCAATTCGTACTTCATCATACTTACCTAGCTGATCTACATCATACAATTCCTTCAAAAGAGACATGCTTTTCTGATAGTAGGTTTTATTCAAAGCCTCTTTCCTTTTAGCACGAAAATCTGCAGTCCACTGCTTTTTGGTCTTTTCTGCCCTCCATGTACGCAGTGCCTCATCTTTCCATTGATCATGAGCTAACTCCGACAAGTATTTCTTAGCTTTTGGATTTTCTGAAAAATGCTTTTTTACTCTTATAGCTTGATTTTCTACATTTTGATTAACACTCCAATACTTTTTTTGCTCTTGATTTAACCTTTGAATATTTTCCTCTCGATATTTCTCGTTACTATTATAAAACTTGAGAAATTGCTCTCCCATGTATTTTTTATACACTGGATCAGACCATTGTTTTTTTGCTTTTTCAGACAACATTGCACTATGCTTTTTTGAAATTTCGCTTGCTCGTAATTTATATTCTGGTTTTTGGTGTGCTATTCTTGCTTTTTCTTTTGCTAGAGGGGTATGCAAAGTGAGACTGGCGTGTTTTTGATGCACTTCTAAATGTGCGTCTTTACTTAACCTTAGAATATTTGCTGGATTATTATTTAATTTATTAAAATCGACATGATGGCGATGTGTTCCATTATTTTTTTCATACACATCATTTGCCAGATTCCACTCATCAGATAGCATGTGTGTAAATATCCACCTATCCTCATTGGGACTCAATACCATTTCATATCCCTCAATTGTTATTCTCTTACCAATTTTAGAAAACTGCCTATAGAGTGGCATAAGACTGGAACCACTCTGTAAATTTTGTGCCTCAATATATACACCATCTCTCATCATAAACTTATGATTAGGAGTACATTTTATCTTTTCACCATTATCAAGCGTCACTTCAACTAATTCTGCATTAAGCTTCGTCCTTCTTGGATTCGTCACTTTCTCAGTACCAATAGTGCCATCTTCCTTAATGGTATAACAAAAATTGGTCTTACCCTCACTATCCTCCTTTATGAGATCCACAAAGGAAATATCACGACCATCAGTAAGAGCAACCTTTGTATCGGCTGAAAAACAACCTCCAGCTGAATCTCCCTCAACAATGAATATTTCTGAAAGTGCTGGGTCTTTGCTTTGACAATCAGCGAGCTTACCTGGAAGAGTAATTCCCTCGAGAGCTCCCTTTCGCATTACATTATCTTTTGCTGCCTTTGCAGCTTTTCGTGCGCGAAGAGCAAGAAGTGACTTATTAATAATCACTCGTGCATCATCTGGGTTCTCCTCCAAGAAACTTGCCAATGCATCCCCGAACACATTTGCAACAGCGCCTTGTGCCTCTGTACTTCCTAGTTTCGCCTTTGTTTGTCCTTCGAACTGAGGATCTGGTATCTTGACTGAAATAACAGCAGTCAAACCCTCAAGAACATCATCTCCAGTAAAGTTCTCATCTTTTTCCTTTATTAATCCATTCTTTCGTCCATATGCATTAATAGTACGAGTAAGTGCAGTTTTAAAACCAGTAAGATGTGTCCCTCCCTCGGCAGTATGAATATTATTTGCAAATGGTGTTATACGTGAAGAAATGTCATCTACATATTGCAGAGCCACTTCGACAGTCACATCATCTAATTCTTTATCAACATAGAAAATATTTTTGTGTAGTGCTTTTTGATTTTCGTTTTGAAATTGTACGAGTGACTTCAATCCTCCTTCAAAATAGAAAGTCATACTTGGAACATCTAGTTCAAGATCACGAACATATACAACTGCATCCGAGTCAAAAGAGTCCTCTTCACGTGCATCAATAACAGTTATTCGTAATCCCTTCACAAGATACGCTTGCTGTCTCAAGTGATCAATAATTTTCTTCCACTCAAAATCAGTTCCCTCCTTGAAAATAGTAGCGTCAGGCGAAAAGGTAATAATAGTTCCTGTATGTTTTGTCTTGCCAAGTTTCTTTACTTTTGCTTTTTGTTTTCCTTCTGAGTATTCCTGGAAATATACATCGCCTCCTCGGTGAACCTCTGCACGTGCATAAGTAGAAAGTGCATTCACAACAGAAGCTCCTACTCCGTGCAGACCTCCAGACACTTTGTATCCATCTCCGCCAAATTTTCCTCCAGCATGGAGTGTGGTCATAATAGTTTCAAGAGCTGATACTTTTGTTTTCTTATGCATATCAACTGGAATACCTCGTCCATTGTCTACAACTCGCACTTTATTGTCAGGAAGTAAAACGACCTCAACATCATCAGCAAAACCACCCATCGCCTCGTCGCGTGAGTTATCAAAAATCTCCCATATAAGGTGATGAAGCCCATCTGGTCCTGTTGTACCAATATACATTCCGGGACGCTTACGCACGGGATCTAGCCCCTCTAGAACAGTAATGTCCTGCGCATCATAGTGATGTCCTTTTCCAGCCTTTTTATCGTCTTTTTTAGCCATCTTAAACAAAAAAGCCTCCTGCTTTATTAGGGCTAATTATAGCAAATTATGGCCTAAAATGGAAGCAAAATATGGAGTATTTACCCCTCACCTTTTTACAACCAAATGGTTGTAAAAAGGTGAGGGGTTTACCCACAGGTTTATGGTTCCAATCATGCACTAATAAAGTGCTTGACAAAACACTTACTTATGATATACTGGTGTTCAAGGTATTTGGCATGGCGTATTGTATGCAATGTCTAACTTACTTATCCAAATCCAAAATCAGCCGAACTTGTGTAAACAAGAGAAAGGAGTACATTAACATGTGCCCACCCGATACTTAACTAATATAACAGCCCCAGATAAACTCTGGGGCTTTTACTTTATATAAAACTACCGCACCTCCCACCCAGCGTTTGTTTCCAAACGCTGGGTAATTTTTTGCATCACTATATTTACCTCCTCATCTGTAAGAGTTTTCTCATGTGATTGAAATACAATACGAAATGCATATGATGTTCGCTCATCTTTTGCAAAAGTATCGACGAGTCGTGGAGGACTTGTAAGCAACTCCCCTGCATTGTCTACAAGTATTTTCTCTACATCCTCTGCAGTGGTTCCCTCCGGGGTCCACACAGCTATATCACGAGTAATTGACGGATAAGATGAATATTTTTTGTACTCGACATTTTTACCCTTCCACACAACTGCATCACTGGGTAAATCGTTTAGGTACGATTCAATATCAAATTCAACTACCCCTCCTTTTACATGTGCCGGCAAAGAAATTGAAAATGTTGCATTAATCTTTTCAATGTTTTCAGAAATAAGTGCATCTATTTTCCCTTCTTTCATCCTACCGATAATACCGAGCGAAAGTGAAAGTCTTTCTCTGCCGTCAGCAAAGACCTTTCCAATCTCAAATTGTTTAATCATGTCCAGTCCTAGCAAATCCATATGACGCAGATTCTTATCCAAAGATATACGCATCATGTCTCTAAGATTTGTTCTCATAAATCCCTTATCACTTGCGATTGCATTTTCAAGCTTTATATCTCCTTTATCAGAAAACGATGTTGTAATAATTTCAGAGAATCCCAAATTAATTAAAGCCATCTTTAATTGATACACGGAATTAAAAGTTCCTTCTTGTTTTGTTTGAACATCTGCAGAAGGCAGCACTCCTTTTATATTATCTAATCCATGAATACGTCCAACCTCTTCTGCTATGTCATGGGGAATACGTAGATCCAGTCGCGCACTTGGTATCGTGCATGTAATAGCATCGCCATCAATTACAGTAACAATTCCCAACCTTCCCAATGTATCGACAATCATATCCTCACTTATCTCTATACCAATAACGCGTACTATTTCCTTTGCAGTGACGTTTACACTATATTCTGTTCTGTATTGTGTTGATTTATTAACCAA
>NVTD01000038.1 GCA_002401445.1 Candidatus Wolfebacteria bacterium
CCAGGAATACTCTTCTGCATCATATCAATTTCTGAAACCCTAATTGCCGTTGTTTTTAATTCCTCCAATGGGATTCCTAAAGTTTCAGCTGCCTGACGGAGTACATCCATACCTGCCGCACCCACTTGGAATTGTCCTAGTTCCTTATTAAAAAATGCAGTACCCTTTGTCATGTTAGCAATTGTTTTCTGCAAAGCCTCACCGTCCGAGCGAGATTGGTATAAAAACTTAAATGGGTCAACTTTTGCAAACTCACCCCCCAAAAGTCTCAATTTTGACATCGTTTCTACACTTCCCTCAAGTGTTCTACCCTTTTCCATTACCCCTAATGTAGACTCAATACTTAGTTTAAATTTTTCAGCAAAAACTGCCATCCTACTTAAACTCTGTACACCACCTTTGAAATAAAACTTCTGTGCTGATTTAAAGGATTTTAATATAGAATCCATCACATTAGAAGTATTTACCCCCATTTTCTCCGAAAGATTGACAACATCAGATACTCTTTGATTTGTACCTTCTAATGATATTCCCATGTTAGAGTACATTCCAACTAACCTACCAGTTTCTTGTGTAGTTAATTTAGTTCCTGATGCAATTTGTGCAATTGCCTTTTGTTGGTCTAATGTATTTAATCTCACAAACCCCGTTTCCGCAGCAAGTCCAGACTGTAATTCTGTTAATTGTTGTACTCCTATTCCTAGTAGTTGAGTTTGAGATACTGCATCTTGAATTGAAGATGACATTAACTTGGCCTTCTCTCCAGATACCCCAAGTGATAAATTAAGTTGTTTTGTATATTTATCTTGTTCTAATATCCACTTTGCGACCCTCATAGTGGAAAGCTCAATACCAATATTTACATTACCCAACTCATTAAGGGTTTTTAATGTAGAATTTAATGTGGCACCCATTAAATGACTAAAACTTAATTGATTTTTCAATTCTCCAGTATATCGTTTTGAAGATTCAAGTAACTTAAGGGATTGTTTTATGCCCTTCTTATCTAAATCAGAAAGTGTTTGTTTTCCAGATTTATGATCCTTAAGTGATTGGATTATATCGTTCTCTAAACTCTTTTGATCCTTTAATGTATCACCTATTTTTCTTTGAAATGAAAGGAGTGTTGCAAGATCCTTGGTTTGACCCTTTAAAAGATCACCAATTTTGGATTCTAATTTTAATCTTTTTTGTGTATCTTTGAATGATTCCTTTGCCATTATTTTTTATGGTTTATTATCTCTTTCATTCTATCTACATCTTCAGTTATAGATGTTTGTAACTCCTCAACAAATTTTCTAAGATCATTGTAATGTTCCCACCATATAGTTTTAATCTTCTCATCTGTTTCAATCTGAACTTCATCGTATACCATATCAGAAACACAAATTATCTCTGGAATTCTTTTAGGGTATCTACCGAATTGACCACATGTTTTTTTGTATTTACTCGCACCTTCAGGTCCAAGACCTTCCCAAAAATTCTTTATCTTGGTTTCAAGCGGACTCAACCCACTAGTGGATGTAATTGTGTCACTAGGGACTGTTCCACCACCGATACTCGATAATGACTTCTCAAGACGTGTAGCCCCCCTTATAATTGGTTCTAAGTGATGTGGATCTGATGGCATAGTTAATGTGTTTTTATATAAATATCAACTTTTTTCAAAATAATTTATAAAAACTGGTCCCTTTTCAACTTAGAGACTATTTATATATGAACAAATATGAAATATTATGAATAAGTTAAGAAACAAAACAAGAATAGGATTAACAATTAATAAAGAAGTATGGGAATTATTTACAAAAGTAAGTGAAGAACACTCAATAAATAAATCTTTATTCTATGAAAATAAAATAAAAGAATGGTTAAAAGAAAATAAATATGATATTAAGTAAAGAAAAAGAAATAACAATAAACCCAAGTAATTTCAAACATTATGGTGATTTAGAATATAAAAACCTTAAAGTGGGAGAAAGAATAACTGTACCGATTCACCACATACCAAAAGGAAGTAAAATAAAAATAGACGTACAATGTGATATTTGTAATACCCCAAAAGAGTTATCATATTGTGACTATAACAATAAATTCAAATTATATAATATCTATACATGTTATAAGTGTAAGTCATTTAAAATTAAATTAACTAATTTAAAAAATCATGGAGTGGAATTTATATCACAAGTACCTGAAATTAACCAAAAAATAAAAGACTCTTGGGATGAGAAGACCGAGGAAGAAATAAAACAAATTTCTGATAAAACCAAACAAACAAAGTTAGAAAATTATGGGGATGAGAATTATGTTAATGTAGAAAAATGTAAACAAACAAAACTTGAGAGACATGGTGATGAAAATTATAACAACCCTGAGAAAAATAAAGAAACTTGTTTAGAGAAATGGGGTGTTGAGTTCGCATCACAAAGTGAAGAGTTTAAAGAAAAATTAAGACGGACTTGGGAAAACAAGACAAGAGAAGAGTTAGATGAGATAAATAATAAAAGAATAGAATCTTGTTTAAATATTTACGGTACAGAATATTCACAACAATCAGAAGACGTAAAAGACAAGATAAAGGCAACAACTCTTAAAAATCATGGTGTAGAGTCTTCATTATCTTCTCCTGAGATCAGGGCAAAGGGTGAAGAAACTAGTATTAAAAAATATGGAGTTAAAAACCCAATGCAGAATTCAGAAATTATTGAAAAATGTAAAAAGAATAGTTATAAATTAAAAGATTATAGATTACCCTCAGGTCAAATTATCAAAGTTCAAGGATATGAAAATCTTGCATTGGATATGTTATTTAAATCGTACAATGAAAATGATTTACTTATTAAAGATAAGGATATTGAAAATCATATTGGTCAAATATGGTATAAAGATATAAATGGTGGGAATCACAGATATCTCCCAGACATCTACATTATAAGTGAAAACAAGATAATTGAAGTAAAAAGTACTTGGACATATCAAAAAAAGAAAGATAGTATATTTTTAAAACAACAATCCTGTATTAATATGGGAATGAAGTTTGAATTTATGATATTTAATAGAAAATATACTTTATTAGCCGAACAAGAAGTTAAATTGTTAGTTATTTAATTAAATTTTTAATTGCCTCTTTAGCCCAAGGATCAATAGATAAATCATACAATTTCTTACCACTACTATCTTCATTTGATGATTTTAAATGAGAATCATCAAATTCAACACCCTCGGTTAATTGATTACCATATTCAGGATTATTTCCCTCTAAATAAGATAACATTTCATCTACTTCATCATTATTAGATATACCACCAGAAGACATTATCTCATCCTTAAGACTATCAAACTCTTCTTGACTTACAACCCCATCAGTCTTTAACTGATTAAGTTCCTTTAATTGTTCTATTTTATTCATGATTTTTATTTATTTATTAATAAATATCAGTTATTTAATACAAAGGTAAGTAAAATTATTTAAATAACCAAATAAATTATCAATTATTTTTCTTTAATCTATCAATTTGTTCCTTTTTCTTCTTCGGATCAGTAAATACTGGCATTAAATTATTTAATTGATTATGTTCTTGTACCATTCTCAGTACCTCCTCATCAGTGAATTTAATCCCATTCTTTACTTCCAGTTCATGAATTTCCATTAAAGACTTATCTATTAAGTCATTCATTATTTGTTCACAAACCTTTAATTTAAACTCTTCACTAACTTCCTTGTTTTTCTTTTTCTTATTTTTCATATTATGTTTTTATATAAATACTTCTTAAATCATTAAAATTTATAACACAATGACAATCCTTTATTATTAATACCAAGTGATAAATCACTGTTTTTATTATGTATCTTACCAGACTTACCAATCTGAATAATTCCATAGATATTAAACCCCAACCCAATTAAACCACCCACCAAACCAATAATTGATGCAGATTGGAAATGTTCTGGTTTTGATGCGGAAGAAAGAATTATTCCACTCACTATTGACCCTCCCGCAGTTATGGAAATACCCAATAACATATTTTTACTTCCTTTTATAAGATAGTCCCCGGAGGTTAAAGGAATTAATGAGTTTTGTGCCTGTTGTTCTTTTAAAATAACCGACTCAGGTTTGTCCATCCATTTATGAGATAAGACATCTGATTTGTTAATTCTACCTGGTTTCTTTGAACCATCATCTGAATAAACATATGAGATATAATTCTTGTCAACTGATCGTATTTTACATTGTATGGTGTCCTCATCTTGAGTAATGATTAAATCATTATAATCCTGACTAAATACGGTCAAGGATATAAAAATTAACGTGAGTGAGATTATAGTTTTCATTTTCTATATTTTTAATTGTTAATTACTCAATTGCACTTAATATAATTTTAGAATCCTCATCCCAATGACATCCTTTAGGAATTACAAATCTATCAATTATTTTATCATATCCAATAATAACAGGATCAACTTGAATTGGTAGTTTCTTTGCATTAAATGATAGTTCTTCTCCCAATATCCAAACTTTTGAAAAATAATCATCTCTTTGTTGTTTTTCAAGTTCTTTGGTATCCATTTCTATAGGTAAATCAGGGATACCCGTATAATTACCTATAGAAACATAATCTGGGAAAATTGGTTTAAAAAATTCATTACTAAACTCCCTACTATATATAGGATAAACCAATCGAATTACCCATTCTACAAACATCATACTCCTCAAAATTATCAATTGGAAATTTCTCCAGATTATCCAACACATCTTCTGGAATATAGAAATTAGCATCTTGTATTCTCCCCATAACAAGTTTATGTTCATCAATTATTTTCTTTAATGATTCTGGAGAAATAATTTTGGAATTATTCTCAGAGTAGAACTTTCTTCGTTTAATTGATTCTGATAGTTGGGTTGCACCGTTTCTTTTAAGTTTTTCTATATAAGAATCACCAGTTTTATCCTTTATTCCTTCTGTCATGACACTGAGTTCGTCATGTTTATCCAATAATTCATTCCATGTTAATTTGGGAACTTCAGGAATTACTTCTTCCTGTTCTATTATATTCACTACTGATTCATCAATAGTTTTTTCTGTTTTAAATAAATTCTTAAACATATTATTATATTTTAATGATTAATAAAAACTTTAATTTAAAACAAATATAAAAACAATAATTTAAATTGTAAAGTATATATTATTTTGATGAGGGTGCATTTGGAACTGACCAGTTTGGTACTGAACTATTTGAGGATTTGGATTGATTCATCTGTTGTTTTTCGTACTTTATTCTTTCATCATTTTGTTCTAACATTTCGTTGATAAAGAATCTACGTTCATGAACTGGCATATCCATGCAATCAGAATAAGAGAACCCACCATGTTTAATTAAGGAATAAACCTCCTTCCACATTACTATTTTGTGTTGATTTGGGTTGGGAAAAAAAAATCAGCAGAAATTGGAACAGTTTGCTGGAACTTTTTCCCACTAGGAGATGTGAAGGTGTATTCCATATTTACTCCTGGTTCCACTCGGTCTATTTCTAGTCTTAATGATAGGGAATCTCCAGCAATCATATTTTCTATGAAACCATCTATATAAATATTATCTCTTTGTTGATCTACTTGGGTTACCATTGTACTAAGTCTAGTGGTCAATAATGGACTTATGCCATCATTTCCAGTTAATTTCATCATATCTTCTACTTTTCTTAAAATTACTTCCCCCTCACTTGAAGTTAAAAGTTTAAATTTTAATTTCTTTTTAGATAGGGGTAATGTAAATGAAAATTCCATATTATCATCTGGAGTTCCATCTATACCTTTGGTTTTAAGTAAATCCAAATCAACCTCAGTATCAAACTCAATACCTGTCTCTGGGTCCATAATTCTAACAGGATATATACTCCCGTATCCAGTTGACCTCAAAAATATCATTATCTGATTGCGATCTCCCGTCAAAAGGTCACCAACCTTGATTTCCGGGTCTTTAACACACATTTCCATCAGCTTGTCGAGAACTTTTCCGGAACGAATTAAATTTGGTGACGTTAATATGTTCTCACATTTTGAGGTCATGTAAGAAACTTTTATGGTCTTTTTACCGTTAGGGTATAAAAGTCCTTCTGATGGTAAAGGTATAATATCAAACGGAACCTCTGTTAATTCGTTATTTTCTGTTGCTGCAATTTTTGATTGATCTAATGTTGTTTCCATAATTAATTGTTTTTTATTGTTTCGTCCTCCATTGTTTCTAAATAGTCAACAAAGAAACTAGTTTTATATGTTAATAATTCATCATTACTATAATCACCACTTAAATTGAATCCATCTACTTCTACATTCATTAGATAATAATCCGTTGTTATTCCAGTGGGGTCTAAAAAATCCAATTTAATCTTAGTAACATCAAATAAGTTTTCAGGTTTAATCATATTCCCCACCACATTAAATAATTCTACCTTAAAATTAAGAAACCTCTTACCTCTTATTTTCCTATCATCAAACTTAACTGAGGATAAGTTAAAATTTCTAACTGTCCACGAATTAATATTTATTTTTTTTGATTTATTAAAAAATTCTATAGAAAATCTATTACTACGTAAAGGTTCACATAGATTATTACCACTTATCTTTTTCTCTTTTAAGTCCATATATTATGTATTGTACCTATAAATATATAGATATTATTTTTCAGTAAAAACTATTTTAATTCTTTTAATAATCTTTCCATAACTTGAATCTTGTTATTATTAATATCATTTTCCCAGAATCTTAATAACTTAATATTATGTTCTTCACATACTTTATTCTTTTTGATGTCATTTTTAACAACTTGTTCTTGAATTACAGACTTTGCTTCGGGATGAACATTTGGGTTACAGTGATACCAATCACCATCTACTTCAATTAATATATTATATTCTGGTATATAGTAATCAAACAAATAACCATCTAATTCATATTGTCCTTCGAATACAATTTCCATGAGTGTCAGTAGTTCACCAAAATACTTTTCTAAATTACTCTGTCCTTTAAATTGATTCTCCTTTAACCATTTTATTCTTTTAAATCTTTGTTCTTCTCTTTTCTTTGGATCTGACCAATATTCTGTAGATGTAATTCTAGCTTGTTCTCTTCTATCTTCATTCATCCATGCCAATTTTTGTGATTCTGATATCTTATCACTCCATGTTATTTCTCTACCTTTTAAATTTTCACCTAATAATTTAACCCTCTCATCTGTTTCTTTTGTTAAACCATCATTCCATACCTTTAATTCACCACTTTCATACATTTTCTTTTGTGTTTCAGCAGATTTCTTCTTTATTTCATCAAAATTTGGATTATTTCCCCAATTATTTTTTCCTTCTACTCTTGATACATGACCTACTTTATAGTCCCTGAACCCTGATTCATCTCCTAAAAACTTTACTTTTTCCCCACAACCACACTTACATAATGGTATTTCACCATTTAATTTAAATTCTATATATGTTTGTTCTGATGAGACCTTATGTGTTTTCGATCTGTGTTTTCTTAATGAAACATAATCACCAAATCCTTTAGTACATTCTGGACAATGAAATTCATATATTTTTGTATCTTGTTCTATTTTCTTTTTTCTATGGTTTCTGGTTTTGCATTTAGAAGAACAAAACTTAGCAGTTGTTACTCTGGATAAAAACTCATTATTACATACTATGCAATTACATTTAAATTTTAAACTATATCTATCATTCATAATAAATCTCTTTATTATAAATAGTCTAAAGGTTACGAAAAGTCAATTATTTGATAAAGAAATACTATAATTTATTTCTATGGAAAAACCTTGATTTTGATACAAAAATCAAAAACTCAAGACGGCCTTATCATACCGAATCGTTACAGTTACGTCCATTAACGCATCATCTTCATATGATAAGTCTCCAAAATCTGCTGAAGTAATAAATGCACCCTCTAGTATCCATTTTTCAATGTCTATACCAGTTGGATCTAATGCTTTAAGAACAATATTTTTCTTATAACCTGCAGCGTATCCCATACGACCAGTAACTGATTCAGCACATAATCTAATCCATTCCATTATCTTTTGAGAAGAACTTGGTCCAATAGGGTCAATAAACGTTACATCAATGGTATCCCAAATGTACCGTCCCGCGACCCAAGTAGATGTGTTCATGAATGGAATTTCTACTTCATTAATTGAAATTTTTGGTCTACCTCCGGTTCTGACTACCCAGTGGTCAATTAAAGTACCATTATCAAATTCAAAAACAAACCTATTCTTTTTCTTTGGTTCGTAATCTACGGGAATCCGGGTGAACATTTGTGCCATAATCTATATATTTTTAAGTTTAAATATTATTTTCTTATAAATATCATTAATTTTAAAAAAACATAAAATATTTTTATAAAAACTTTACATTATTTTATTTTTTGTTATATTTATAAGTATCAGGTATAATACAATAACATAGATAAAAGTCAAAAATATTATGGGGACAAAGAAGAAAAGAACATTTAAAAAACAGTGTATACAATGTAAAAAAGAGTTTGATTGTTTATCTAATCACCCAAATACTAAAACATGCTCAAGAAAATGTTTATCTGACTATAAAAAATCAGATGAATATAAAATGAATACAAATAAATCTGGTAGAAAAAAGAAAATAAGAATTAAAAAATGTGAAATCTGTAATAAGGATTTTGATCCAGGAAGACATGAAGAAACAAAAACATGTTCAAAAGAATGTTTATCAATACTAGTAAATAAACCAGAATATATAGAAAAGAAAGTAAAAACAATGGTTAAAACCAATAATGAAAAACATGGAGTAGATTTTACATCACAAATAGATGGTCATAAAGAGAAAATAGCTAAAACATGGGAAGATAAGTCTGATGAAGAAAAAGAAGATATAACAATCAGAAGAGTTGAAACTCATAATAATAAATCAGAAGAGGAAAAACAAAACATAAAGGATAGAAGAGATGAAACAAAAATACATTTATATGGTGATAAAAATTATAACAATAGAGAACAATCGATAGAAACTTGTTTAGAGAAGTATGGTACTGAACATTATCTTAGTAGTGATCAGAATAAAGAGTTATTAAAAAATAAAGCACTAGAAAAAATAGAAGAATTATTTAAATTAAATGATTTAGAATTAATAGATAAATATATTGGTAAGTCAGACAAAGAAAGTAATAAAAAGATATATTATACAATTAAATGTCTTAAATGTGATAATGAGTTTAAAAGTACAATTGATTTTAATAAACTAGATGACAACACCCAAGAAGATGGATCTATTACCATATGTCGAAAATGTTACCCCATACATTCAAATAGTAAGATACAGAGAGACTTTATTATATTTTTGGATACACTGGGTATTAAATATGAAGAAGGTGTTAGAAACCTTATTTCACCGTTTGAAATTGATATTTATTTACCAGATTATAATCTGGGAATAGAATTAAATGGAAATTATTGGCATTCATTTCTCGGTGGTGGTAAATCCATGTCTTATCATATTAATAAAACAAAATTATGTCATGAACAAGGAATTAAATTAATTCATATATTTGAAGATGAATGGTTATTTAAATCTAATATTATAAAATCAATGATTATTAATGGTTTAGGATTAATTAAAAATAAAATATATGGTAGAAATTGTATTATAAAAGAAATTACAAATAAAGAAAAAAAGAAGTTTATTAATGAAAATCATATACAAGGTGATGGTGTTGATAAAATAAGATTGGGGTTATTTAATAATGATGATTTATTCTCTGTTATGACATTCTCTAAAGAAAATAGATCTCATAATGGTAGTAAAAATACTAATATTTGGGAATTATCAAGATTTTGTAGTAAAAAAGATTACGTAATAACAGGTTCATTCTCCAAATTATTAAAACACTTTATTAAAGTTTACAATCCTGAAAAAATTAGTACATTTGCAGATATTCGATGGTCTGGACTTAACGTTGAAAATACTGTATATTTTAAGAGTAAATTCAATTTTGAATATAATACAAATCCAAATTACTGGTATGTTGATAAGGGTCATTACTTAAAAAGAACACACAGATTTTCAAATAGAAAATCCCAGTTAATTAAGAGGTTTGGTGATAAGTTTAAAAACAATACTGAATGGGAAATTGCACAACTGAACAATATGGATAAGATATGGGACTGTGGATCAATGAAATTTATATTAACATTATGAAAACTATTTTACTATCATTATTATTTTTAATCCCTTTAATAACTAAAGGAGACGATAGTCTATATTACCCACTACCAAAGGAAACAATAAAAATAGAAAAGAATGTAGATATAGTTTGTTTTAATCATATAGGTTATTTTAATAAAAAACTTACTAAATTAAAGAGTTCTAAAAGGGATTCTTCTTGTGTGACCATATCTGAAAATTATATAATTTATCAAACTATGTATGAAAAACAGGATTTTATGGTTTTAAAAGCTGAGAATCATGATGAAGTAATACATGTTTTATTATATAGTAACAAGATACAAGATTTTATTGTAATGATAATAGATACAAAGAATAAACTTATATCTTTTGGATTTAAGAAACCAATAGTTTTATTTAATAAAAGTGATTAATCTAAATTGTAATCAGTTGGTAGATTAACATCCCTTCTTATAGTTGTTGTAGGTGGTCCAGTTTGTCTTTCCATTCTGGAATCCATTATTGTATATCCCATCCTATCTGATAGTAAATCAAAAGATTCTTTCTTTGCATCGTCCATATTATCTGACTCCAAGTATTCTATAACTTGATCGTTTTCATCCATTAAGGTATAATTAATAAAACCTTCCCTTTCTTTTAATATAGTATTCTCTATAATAGTCTTTAATTGACTTTCTGTTAGTTTTATTACTTTTTTCTTCATGTTTATAAATAGTTTATTATTAATAAAGAGACCAATGATAGTAAAAATAATACCGTTCTTACTAATGGGGTCATTATATCAGTAAAAATGGAAGTTGATGTTTCTGATTGGTCCCAGAATTTCTTTTCATATAAATTATTATCTAAATGATTTCTTGTGGTATAATAGACCCCGTTGTGGATAAAGGAGAAACTTAAGACCATTGGTATTATAAACCACCAATTTGTAACATAGATTAATACTCCTGCCATTAGTGATCTTTCTATAATAAAAATTATATGTTCGTTAAATGTTCTTGGAAATTTGTGATTATAATGAAAATAAAAGATTCCATCTCTTATTCCTTCAACTATAGAAAATACACACCATACTAAAAATGACACCCATATAATCATTTTAATTTCTTTTAATTAAATCTATTAATTTAACTACCATTCTTACTAATAGTATAACAAACGTTAACCCTAAAAACACATGACCAACAAAAGGTACTTGTAACATTATTAGAATTATTCCTAATATTACCAAATATATTTCTGGGAAATATCCCAGTATTGTTTTAATTATATTCATATTATTCTTTTTCTGATTTAATCAATTTATTATTTTTTATATTGGAACAAAAGAATTTTCCCTTACTAGGGGACCTTAAAAATCTTAAGTATAGTTCCATACCAACTGGACTATAATTATGTACTCCACCACTCTTAAAACGTAATTGGAGTATCTTTTCATCATGGTCATATCCCACTTCTTTTATGTTAGATGATTTAACTGGTGTTCTTTTCATTTTTTTAATGAATTTATTATATAAATAGTTTAAAATACTTGATTTTTTAAAATATATTACTTATCTTTACTTTTACTATGGAAAAAGATAAACTTATAAAATATTTTGATGAATTGGTGGATAGTTTGGAAGTTAAGAAATATCCAGATGAAATTAATTCATTTTATGTGTCAAAAAGTAATAATATACTGTATATTGAATCTGCTGGGACATCTACATTATATATTGATAAAAGTAAAGTATGGGACACATTCAAATCAAATAATATTATGAATATAGAGAAAATAATAAAACCCATATTGGAAAAAAATTAAACATAAGGGTAACCGATGTCAAACCATACGATCCCCAAGATAAGTTTTATCACGATTTAAAAAAAGGATTTATAGATGAATAAAAAAATATGGAAATATAAAATTGGGGATAAGGTTACCCCTACAAAAGATTTTGATTTTTATGGTTATAAAAAGGGAGTTAAGTATACAATAATTAAAGAGATATACACATCCAAATCATACGTATTAAATGGGGATATAATATTTAGGATAAATAATTTAGAATATTATTATGAAAAACCATTAGAAGAATTATTCAAGAAAATTAATACCCCACCTTATAAAGATGGTGAGTGGACTGATTATTATTTAATACATGAATATTGTAATAGAGAAGAAACTTTAACAAATAAAGAATTACAGAATTGTAGAAATTTATGGGAAAAATATAATAAGAAATGAAATTTATTTGTCAATATACTAATAAAGAAATATTAGAAGAGATTTCTTCTTCTATAAATTATCTAAAAAATCAAGGATATTGTTATTGGACACAGTTAAGATTAGAGAGGTTAGAAATAGAAAGGGAATATAGAAATAATAAAAACAATTAATTATGATAACATACACAATAAGTAAGAAAAAACTGGATTTACAATTAAAAGAATTAAATAGATTGGCTAATAATCTTGATAATTATGAAGGTGGTTTAGGGAAATGGAAATTAACAAAAAGACAAAAAGAATATATTGATATTATTAAGGGTCAAATTAATGATATAGAAAGATTATTAAATGATGAACTAATTGACTATGATGATTTATATGAATATACAAAAGATGATTAGATATCACATTCCCAGACGATTTCTAAACCATAACCATTATTCTTAATTAAATTTTCTCTTAGTTTATCTTTATTCCATACTTCTTTTGCAGTTTTATGAATATACTCATGATAATAGTCTTCCTTATATAGTTTAGGATTACAATGCCACCAATCACCATAACATTCTACAACTTTATTTTCACTTGGAATAAATATATCTACAGATAAATTAACATCTGTTAAATAATGCTCAAGAATTGCATCTGGATGTTTTTCTTTAATTTGTTCGTATAGTTTTATTTGGACTTTAGAAATTTGTTTGCCGTTAGACTTTGCTTGTGGTAATTGGAATGTGTTTATTACTCCATGTCTCTCTAAATTAGTTTCTTTCATTTTATTTATAACATCAGGGCATTGTGTTGACCAGTCTACTCCACGTTTCTCTTGATTAGTTTTATTTGTCTTTATGATATATTCATCAGTATGTGTATAACTACTTACTCCATGATTTTCAAATGTTGTTTTTATTTGTTTATTCCTAATGTCCTCATTTTGCATTGGAAATTCAACACCAAACCTATCCAAATTAGTTTGTTTCTGTTTTTCCATAAATTCCTCTAATTTTAAATGATGACCCCCATAACGTTTTTCTAATGTTTCAAGAAATTGTTCTCGGTTATTCCAATTTTCATCACCCCAATTTTCCAACTTGGTTTGTCTATTCTTTTCCATATTGTTAAAGTTCTCATCCCCATGCCGTTCTAATTTTGTTTGTTTAACTTTAGCAATCATTTCTGTATTCTCTTCATCAGTTTTATTTCTTTGTATTTCATGTATTTTCCTTTGTACTTCCTCTAATTTAAATATAGAATCAACTCCATATTTTTTAATAAGTTCCTCTTTGGTCCTACTAAGTCGATATTCCTTGTTTTCTGGTCTTGCCGACCACTCTATTCTACATTCATCAGAGCACATGGTTTTCTTTCTCTTCTTTCTTATTTCAAATTCCTTCCCACATACTTTACAATTCCTTATTTCGTGGGTATCTTGTTTTCTTAGAATATCTCTACACTCTAAAGAACAAGTTTTTCTTTCTTGATCTCCTTGTGTTATTCCATCACTTATATGTTTATCACAAATGAGACATCTTACTTCCTTTATTTCTCTTTTTTCAAATGATTCTTTACACTTATCATTACAAAATTCTTTATCTTTATATATGAACTTACTACAATTTTTACAGTTATTTTTCATGGTTTAATATTTATTTTACTTACATGTTAGTCTATTATATAAATATACGTAAAATAAAAATATTGTAAACTTTATTTGATTTTAATAGAGAAAGGAAGACAAAAATCTTCCTTTCTCTATTAAAATCAAAAGAATACTTAAATATTCTCAAAATTGCTACCCGATGGCATTATATTAAATGATAATACAATGAATTCTGCACTTCTTGTGGGTTTTATAAAAATCTCCCCAAATAATTCATTTCTGTCTATACTTTCTGGAGAATTCACGGTATCATCCATCACGACCTTAAACTCTGCCAAACCTCTTTGTTGTTTAATTCCATCTAATATTGGATTAACTAAACTTAAGAATTGATCTCTTAGTTCTTGATCATTTTGTTCAAATACTAGTCTAATTGCAATTGCTGATATTAACTTACGAGTCTGTAACAACAATCTCCTAACATTAATCCTATCAAGAGCTGATTCTTTAACCTGTAGTGTTTTATTTCCCCATATCACAACCCCTACATCAGAGAAGGTCGCAATAGGGTTGATTCTCCCCTTATAAAGTGTGTCTCTATCATCCTGAGTAAGTTTTCTTCTAGTTTTCTTACCTTTAGTTAATCCCCTAGTCAAACCCGCAGGTGCGAACCAAGGAAACGATACATTATCTGTTAATGCGATGTTCTTAACAACCTCTGCTGTGGGTGGAAGGAAGATATTAACACCATTTTCATCATCTCTTGTTTGAATCCAAGGATAATAAGTTGCTGTATAACTAGAATCTATATCACTAGTGTCTAACAAGTCAACTGTGTCCTCTGCAAGAGTAGTACTATCGGTCGCGTCCGGTGTAGTTACTACGTACAGAGTATCTGCTCTATCATTTTCAATCATTGATATTGCTTCGTTAACCAAACCTAATTGGTCGGAGAAGTTAATACCTGGAGTTGCAAATAGATTAATATTAACACTCTCTGGATTATCAAACGTTTTAATACCCGTTAAGTATGCGTAGTAATCAGAGTTTGCAATTTCTTCATTAGTAGTATCAATGAATAAACCATTAGTTATTTCATTTTTATAACCTGTCGCTCCGACCTTATAAAGATCACTAAATGTTCTGGAAGTACGGTATATATCCCATCCATCATATCCTTGTGCTGGAACTAAAGTAAATTTTCTAGAAACTCTCTTCTCGTAGTATGTCCCTGCACCAACATCAGTAGTTACCCGAATATTAGTTGCTCCTGGTTTAAACGTATGAGTGTTTGCAGTGAATCCAGATGCACCTTGATCCAAATGAAATCCAGGAGTTACTCCAGTCCATGTATCAGCACCTTGAAAAATAAAGTGTTTCTTATCTATTCCAGTACCTATCTTAGAAGATTTTTTAGTCTTATCGTAAGCCTTTTCAGATATACCAAGGAAAGTTTTCTTTAATTTACTAACAGAACTTCTCTCATCAGTTGTATATGTTTGTTTATAAATCAATTCAGGTTTAGTATTACCAGAATAATTATGTTGAATATAACCCTCAAATCCTGCAGGGAATGAATCCGCTGGTGCATTCTCATCAATTACAAGAGTAACGTACTTAGATTTAGAAGTATAGTCACCATTATCAGTACCAATCCTCTTACCAACAAAGTTGTTTAGTGTTGGTTGCATTGTACAACGAGTAAAACTCTCAAGTGGTTTTACTGCAATGTCAGTATCTGTAAAGTCTCTAATTATAACATCAAATTCTTTAGTTTCAAGGTTTATGTTTTGAATTGAAATCTTAATTTGTTCATTAGCTGAATCCCCATCAGATATTGAAATAAATTTAAATAACCTCTCTACTGTATTACCCCGTACTTCTGAAACTACGAATGGGGTTTCTGGAGTTTTAAATTTAGTTTTATAGTTATTTAACTGAGTTGCTGCATCAGTAAGAGTTGATTTTAATCCATATAATCTACCATCATCATCCAGTTTTCTTATAAGTTCGGGATAATGTTCTTCTACCCATATCTTTGTAGTTTTATCAGCAGCAGTCTCTCCTAATACCTTAATAATATAATCTCTATTGGTCTCTAGTAGACTAACATCATATGTTTTACTAGTTGATGGTTCAGTACCTGCTGATAAGGTAAACACACCGAATGGGTCTGCATCACCTGCAACACTACCAGAAATATTACTGGAATCACTTATTGTTACAGAAGATACGTCTCTTGACAGTGTATCACCATCATAAGATCCCCTTGAACGTACAGTCGCTACAACCATATCCTCAAACGCATCAAATGATGAACCAGTGAATATTGTTACAGTTCCATGTGCTGAACCACTAAGTACAGAATTATTATCAGTAACAGTAGTTGATGTTACAATAACTGAGAATGATACTCCAGAGAATGTAGTTGTTCCTGTTTTATCCCATGTATCATAATAATTAGTTGTTGCAGTTGTACTAAAAAATTGTGTAGTACCGGAATTGGAAGTTGTTATTGTGGTTAAAATACTTTGTTTTTCATTAATAGACCCTGCTCCGGTAAATCCAGAGAATGTCCACGCTGACCCAGAGAATGTTGCTCTACCTACCTGTGTTATTCCCCCCGAATCACCACTCTCACCACCTGGCATAATCCCACTTTCAGTACCCTCAGTACCACCACTACTAGCATATGACAGTTCACCTACTGTTGTTGCTGATGTGGTACTATCAAGTGCCGCATCAGTTCTAATAACCCATACCCTATCTGCATCATATCCAGAAAGACCCAGCACCCTTGTCACAAACAACTGATTTGATTCTTGTAAATAATTTTTTGCTATATAATTTCCTTCGTATTTCGGAACCCCCCCAAATACTTTTTGATCCAGTGATCCAAACCTTTTTTTGAACTCATCATAACTTGATATTGCCACAGGTGAAAAAGCAGGTCCTTTTCGAAATTCACCTGTAATTCCAAGGGATGTCACCCCTATACTACTAGTAACGAAAGATAAGTCATTCTCAGAACTGAAAATTCCCGGTGATACAAATGTTGTTTCTTCTGCCATAATTCTATTTTTTTAAATTTTAATGTATTATTTTATATGTTTATTAATAAATAGATTTATCATTATCAAAAGTACCAATTTTGTTAGTTTTTCTTAAAAAAGATAATTTTTGGTACTTTTAGGATAATTATTCTACTATTAGTCCATTTTTATTTTTAAAAACCACAAATTCAAAATTAAACCCTAAATCTAAACAATGTTGTTCTTTTATTAAATTTCTTTCCTTATGTAAATCAAATGTCCAAGTACTTTTAACCTCAATTAATTTGTTTTCAGATATTATATAAATGTCCGGGATATATCTATGTTCCCTACCATCACTATAAATATACCAGATTTGTCCTATTTTTTGTTCTATATCTATATCTTCAATCAATAAGTCTTCTTCCTTATAACCTTGTTTAAATAATAGGTCTAATGATATATTTTCGAATCCTTGAACTTTAACAATATTTCCCGATGGTAGTGTGTAGTCCTTTAATTTAAATGCTGATTTTTGTTGTTTATTAAATATTTCTAGATTTTGTGATGGAAATTCAACACCTATTCTTTCTAAATTAGTTTCCTGTCTTTTTTTATTAATTATTTTATTTTCCTCCTCACTTTTATTAAGTTTTGTTTCTGATATTTTATCTGGGTTGTTAAAGGAAGGATTATCGTGGTTTTCTATTTTTGTTTGTCTTGATTTCTCCTTTATTTCCTCATTCTGGAACACATTATCGACACCAAACATTTCTTTCATTGTTATATCACAAGTTCTTTCTTCTCCTTCTATTTTACTCCAGTTATGAGGCACTCCGAATTTATTTAACATTACTTCTTTTATTTTTTCCTTAGTCTCATCTAATAACATCGGATGTTTAACGCCATATTTTGTCATACAGGTTAGTTCCTTTTTAATTTTAGAACATTTTAAGGAACAAGCAAAGATATTATGTTTTTTAATGTTTATTAGATACCGAAAATTTGGAACCATATGTGGGTTTCCACAAATATCACATATAACCTTTATTATTGTGTGACAACCTTTAGTTAAGTGTTCTGATAATACATGGATTTCATCCCTTAATTTACATTTATAACCAAATGACTTATAATGATCTTTGTTTCCTCTATTTATCGTTATTTTAAATTCTTGCCCTGGTACTATTCTATCCATAACTAATTTTCTTTATTTAAATATTTAACTATTAATCTCTCTATTAATCTAGATCTATTAACCAATGTTTCTTCTGAATAGTTTTTTAACTGTTCAATTACATTTTCTTCTATTGTGAATGTTACTTTTTTTCTTGACATATCTATATTACTTATACATATAAATAGTCTTCACTTTACCAAAAGACAATTTATTTATGAAGTTTTTTATAATAAAGTTTGGTTATTAAAATTATTATTTGTACCTTTGTATTGTTAATCAGTAAAACTTAGAAATTATGACTAGACAAGACATTGAAAATATAATCTATAGAGAATTCAAAAACCTAACCCACGAAGATGGTGAATCAGTAAAGTTTGACAAAAAGAACATATTTGAACTAACCAATGAAGATTCTAACTATTGGTTTACTATAAATGGAATAGGTTCTTTCGATATATCAGATATTTGGGCGGATGAGTTTAAAATTCTAGACAACTCAATTAAGATAACAAAGGAAATTTCTATTCCAGACACACAAGATTCATATTATGTTGTTATATTTACTGATGAAAAGTATAATATACATAGTTACTACTTGTGTCAAGACTAATCAAAACCTTTAAATTATGAAAAACACATGTAAAAATTGTAAATTCTTTAATTACAAAACTGATGACGATAAAGGTAATTGTTATGGAGAATGTTTAAACCCGAAAGTTGACACTTACGTTAGTATAAGAGGTGATATTGGTAAACATGTTAAAGGTGATACTTTAGATGAAAGGGTGGATAATTTTATTAGTGCTGAAAACATACACAGTAAACATAGTAGAATTTATTTTAATGAAGAAACATTTGGATGTATTCATTTTGAAAAAGATAAATAATTAAAAATTAATAAACCTTATCTTTTATTATAATCCTCCGTTAATTGTTCCAATAATTTATCTCGATTATCATATCTATCGAATAGTTGTTGTTTTGTTAAAGAACAACAAACATACTTAGAAATATTATCTTCCCAGGGTAACATTATTAAATTACATATATTTCCAATAATATAAGGACAAATGTTTTGTTTAAAACCTTCATAAATTGTAAACATGTGGTCCAACTGATATGAACCGTTTACTCCAGACAGTCCTCTTTTTTCTACACTTTCCAACAGATATATAGATTGTCTTCTTGTAAATTTTAAAACTTGTTTTTTGTATAACTCCCAGTCAGGAATTCTTTCTAAATACTCCTCATACTTCATCCCTGTCTTGGTTTCAATTTGTTTTTTAATGACATCAAAACTATATGATGGATGTTCAACACCAAATCTTTCTAAGCATGTTTGTTTATATTTTTCTTGAAAGAATTCTAGTTGGAATGGATATTCAACACCATATAATGATATATTTGTCAACAATGCCTGTTCTCTATTTGTATAATTTTCATTTCCATATAATCTTCTTTTTGTCTCCTTACTCTTTTCTATTATTTCCTCAGATTGGAAAGTATATTCTACCCCAAGATTCTTTAAGTTAGTTTGTTTGGATTTCTCCATATTATTAAAAAATGGATCACCGTGTCTTTCTAATTTTGTTTCTTGTGACTTTTTTCGGACCTCTGCATTTTGCATTGGGTGACCACTGTAAATAATTAAACAAGTCTCCTTAAACTTTTCTCTATTATTATAATTAATATCACCATGGTTTTCAAGTTTTGTCATATCACAAACCCGATCACCATAAACCCCAGACCAATTATGTGTAACTCCAGATATTTCCATCATTGTTTCCTCTCTTTTCTTATTTGATTGTTCAATTTCTTCATATGTTTTATTAAGATGTGTCTCAGATATTCTATCAGGGTTATTATAATTTTCATCACCATGACGTTCTAATTTTGTTTGTTTATTCTTTTCTGGATTATTAAAAAACGGATCTCCATGCTTTTCTAGTTTAGTTAACTTAGTTTTTTCATAAGAACATTTACCGAAACAAGAATATTTTTCATGATTTTTCATACTTCTAAGATAATTGTGATATGGTATTTGTTTTATAATCCCACAAAAATCACATTCTACCCAGACTAAAACATAACTCCCCTTTGTCAAATGTTCAACTAAAATTAATATTATTTCACCACCTTTAAGATTTTTATAACCCACATCCTCTAGATGTTTCTTATTATTCCCATTAACTCTCGTTTCTACTATTTCACTTAATAATCCCATGAATTTTTTATATATTTGTTTTCTATATATTATAAAACCCTCACATTCATTTTGAAGTTTGCCAATTGATTAAAATCGGAAAGAATGAATTATATTGGGTTTTTAAACTTTTGTTGATTATTTCTATTAATCAAATTAAGACAAACTTCACTATATAAATAGTCTCTAACTCTTGAAAAGTCATGTTTTTATGAAGTATTTTTGAAAAAGTTTATGTTATGTTCCTGATAACACTGTCGTACCTGAAATAGTTTTGAATGGATCTACCTCTGAAACAACTAATATTTTATTTACGGCTGGTGTGATTTTGAACTCATTTTCATCTTGTAAATACCCCTGTAAAATAAGTGGGTAGGATTGACTATAGAACCGATCTCCTTCGAAATCTTCTATCGTTGACTCATCACTTGGATCTCCATCCATAATAATTGGCATGAAACGACCCTTTATTTTCTGAAAACTCTGTCTTGAAGAAAAATCTGTTATTAATAGTTCACCAAACCTATTTGTATCTTGAATATAATGAGAAAAGATTTTTATTTGAAATTTTAGATCAATTGGAATTGGCTGGGGAACAGAAAAAATATCTACTCCCGAATTCACCCCGTCAAAAGTTGCCATTCGAAAAGTTTGGAAGGTTTTCCTACCTGGGATCACATATCGAGAAATAATTGAAGTACCTGGTGCTGGTGGGGCACTGCGATTTATGCTGATTAAAGGAAAAACAATATTTTCATCTTCATCTACATATTTCCATGTTTTTGCGAAAGATGACCACCGATCCCCAGGGAAAAAGATAACCGGCACAAGTTCTCCGTCAATTGTAAAATTTAATTCCTTGATAAAATCCCTCATACCTGTTTCCAAATCCTTGATATTTATACCACTGGGGAACCCTGTACTAACGGGATCTGTGAAATTCATCAATTCATCAATTCTATCTTGACCTACTAGATTTGGCGTAATATTTATTTGACGTTTTTTCGGTAATGACATCAGTCTATTGTTTTTATATAAATATTTACTTTTGAATAAATTGTTTTTATATTTAAACTTAAAAAGAAATTATGAAAAACAAATGTAAACATAAAACTAATATAATTGATATGTTAGATACAACTCATTTTCTTGTACAAGGTAAAAAATGTACTAAATGTGAAGAATTATTTACTGTTAATCTCCATTTAAAGTTTGATAATGACAAAGTTATTGAGATACCGAGAGAAGTATGGGTAGTAATGAAAGATGACCTAAGATTCCTCTGTGATATACCTATGTATAATTTAGATGCTATTTTAGGTATTGTAAAATAATAAAGTTTTTTATATAAATTATAGATTATTTTACAATAATACTTGTTTAATTCAATTATTATGTTTACCTTTGTATTATAGTCATAAAACTATAGAAACTATGGAAGAGAAACGAAAACTTTTAATTAAATTTATTGAGGAACTTAATTTAGGTGTAATTGGTGAAGATAATGAAGGAGAAGAAGAAATAAGAGGAATTACACATGAGATGATAAATGGATTTTTAAGAAAACAAAAATAATTATGTTTAACAATTCAGTATATTGTGGAGATAAACTAATTGGTTTTAGATGTTCAAGGTGTGATGATATAAAATCTAAAATGTGGGGCACCATATGTAATTCTTGTAGAGATAATGATAGAAAACATAAGGAATTATTAAAGGAAATGAAAAAATCTAAAGAAAACTTTATTGTTAAATTATTCAAAAGGATTTTTAATTAAAATTTAAAAATTATGGAAGTAATAGACATAACACAAACATGTGGTGCTTGTCCATCACAATGGGAAGGAAAATTAAAGGATGGTAGAATGTTTTATGCCAGGTATAGATGGGGATTTCTATCTATTGAAATTAGTAAACAACCAACAGATGATATAAGGATGGCAATGGAAGAACAAGTCTACGGTGAACAATTGGGTGATGGGTTTGATGGTGTTTTGAGTGAAAATACATTAAAAGAGAAAATGATTGAATCTGGATTTACATTTGAACTATAAAACTATAAATTATGGAAACAATACTAATTATTATAACGTCTTATATTTTAAATTTATTCCTTAATAGATGGATATTCTTTAGACTTGGGGATATTGATGAAGTTAACTTGAAAAACCCCTTTGGAAAACTTCTATGTTTTCTTTCATTATTAGGGACAATAGGATTAGTAATCCTTTGGATTATTGAGAGTGATAGTGGTTTTTTTGAACCAAAGAAATAAATGAAAACATTAAAGAAAATAAAACAACTTAAGGAACAAGGTCTTATTTCTGAAAAAGAATACAATGAGATTAAAGAATCATTAGAGAATAATGGTATTCAGGATTTAACAAAGGGTGATTCTTATGATATTAACAATCGTAATATAGCAGAACAAGGTAAATTAACCAATAAGGAACAAAAACTTATTAATAAATATAAAGATAAGGGAGTTGATTTTACATATTTATTAAAAATTAATGAGTTTTCTACAATTTCATATTCTGGTGCATAGGCCCAATCAGTCGCAGTTTCTGCTACAAACATAAAAGTCCAAATTTCATTGTCATTTGGAATGACAGTAAATCGAATTACTTGATTAATTGTGTCACTATGACCACCATGATCATCCTGAAATGCAACAAAGTGTTTTTGATGTAATGCTGTTACACCGTCTAAATCTAATAATTTTGCATCATCACTTCTTGAAATATTACATTCTTCACCATAAATTGGATCATCATCCTGACAAAAATATTTAATTAAATTCTCGAGATAGTCAAAATATTGACTTTCATCATATGTTCGAAAAGAGTTATTTTTTTCCAGTAAAAGTAAAATGAATTCATCATCTCCCCCATATGCCCAATCACCAATCCAAAGCATTGAAGTATCATCGTCAAACTTTTCTCCAGAAAGATGACTATTATTCCATTTGTCAACAATTATTCCAGAACAACCGTCTTCACAATCAATATCATCATCCCCATGCCAAAATATGCCACACCACTACCCCCTATCAATCATCGTAACAGTGCCAGCGTGGCACTCTGGCTGCACTATAACAAAAAAAACATCACGACATGGCATGCGCCAAGCCTTACGCCGACAGTGCAAAGCCAGCGCATGGCTGAGAAAAAAAGAAACGCACGAT
>NVTD01000039.1 GCA_002401445.1 Candidatus Wolfebacteria bacterium
GTTCCCGGGGCACCCATTAATATAACTCCCTTCGGAATCTCTGCACCGATATCAAGAAACTTCTTTGGGTTCTTAAGAAAATCAACAACCTCCAAAAGCTCCTCCTTTGCTTCTTTTGCACCCGCAACATCTTTGAATGTCACTTTTTGAGACTTATCATTTGGATCTACCATTCGTGCCTTTGACTGTCCAAAATTAAAGGCTTGTACACCTGCACCTTTTACTTGTCTAGAAAGAAACCATATAAAGAAAACTATGAACAAAATAGGGATAAGAAATGGCAAAAGATTAAGCAACCAAAAAGCAAGTCCGCTGGGTTGAATAAAATCTATCGACAACACCGCCAACTGTTCTGGCGTAACTCCATAGTTCACTAGAGTATCAGTCAGTGATGCTCCAGGTTCTTTATGTGATTCTTTAACAACCTCTTCTGCATCCTCCTCTGTAATATATGTAATAGACAAATCCTCTCCTCGCACATCGATTTTCTCGACAGTTCCAGAAACAATGTCTTGAGCTACCTCAGACAGTGGGACTTCTATCACATCAGAATTTGATTCTGTAATAAATGAATAGACTGTAATAACAACTAGAAATATTAAAAAGGTGCTCAGTAAATTACTAAAAAAACCTCCACGGCGTGGTTTCTTTGATCCTTTCTTTTTTGGATGTGGTCCATTTGGTCGTCTTTGAGGTGATTTCATAACCGATACACTATACCATAAAATTTCAAAAAGTCACGCATTCTGCCCTTCACGATGTATCCAAAAAGTGGGTTGGTATGCTAAGCTAATTGGTATGACATTGCTTCAGAATAAAAAATTACGTCTGAATTATGAAGTACTCGACACCTTCCATGCAGGGATCGAGCTTTTTGGATATGAAGTAAAATCCCTACGTAACAAACATGGCTCTCTGGATGGATCTCATATCACAGTGCGTGGCGGCGAAGCATATATAATAGGTATGCATATTCCTGCATATCAGGTAGCTAACACTCCCAAAGGCTACGACGACAGGCGAAATCGCAGACTTCTTCTGAATCGTAAGGAATTAGACAAATTGTCTCAAAGTGAATCCAAGAAGGGATTGACAATAGCCCCTATTTCGGTGTATAATAATAACCGTCTCATCAAGCTCGATATCGCAATTGTTCGTGGAAAGAAAAAACATGACAAACGACAAGATTTGAAACAACGCGACGACGAGCGTGAGATGCGACGTACTTTGAAAAGTTAATATTAAGGTCGTTCGCCCAATGCCTTTACTTGCAAAGCAAGTAAAGGAAGCACCAAGCCCAAAATACCAAGCACCAAACAATACTCAATAACTAAAATTCAAATGTTCAAAATGTGTTTCGATATTTGGAAATTAGAATTTGGGATTTGTTTGTAATTTGTTACTTGTGATTTGTAATTTCCTTGCTTGTATAGCAAGCAAGGTATTGGGGGGATGACCTGTTTTGACAAGAGAATAATATTGTTCGTGCAAAACGGAAGCCACGTCCTTCCTTAAAAACGTGATCTTTTACGTGCAGATTCAATAGCACAAAAGGTAAAGTCACTTACTTCTCCGTATTTTGCGCAGAAGGACTTCTCCTTCGCTTACGCTTCTTAATAAAATAAGTCGCTAGCGCATCCTACTCATTGATGTTTGATAGATGAGTTTGGGTGTCATTACATCAGACTAGTGTAATAGAGTTTCCTCACTCCTTTATGCGAAATCATGAGGATCAGCATATGTTGTTTTGTTTATTTAATAGACATGTGTGTAATACCAAAAAATAGACTACGTTTTGTAGAATCGTCCTGTATTACCTTTTGGACGGGGGTTCATTTCCCCCCATCTCCACCACTAAAAACATTAGCGCCTTCGGGCGCTTTTTGTTTTGTGGTGGAGATGGAGCAAGCCAACTGCTTGGCTTGCGTGGGGAAATGAAAGCCGGAATATGTCGCTCTGCGACAATGAGGCGGGGTCGCGAGCACTTAATAGAATTGGAGTGGAACGAACAATTATATTTAGTGACTTGTGACCATACCCCCCATCTCCCACGCAGCGTAGCGAGGAAATATACTTAGTGACTCCTGACCACTCCCCCATCTCCCCCACTTGACATACAAACTCTTGTGTGTTAGTATACATGAGAACCAACTTGAACCTTGTAAAATAAAAGCTTATGCATACAATTCAAGATCTCTTAGACATTACGGATGCTATTGCACTATGGGCAAACATATTTGGCTCCACTAGAAAAATCGAGGTGGCGCTCCACAAACGAAAAGCTCAGATAATCGGTGAGATTGCCATCGAACACAAAGTTAACCATGTATGTGTATTCAATTTGCCACCTCTCTCCAACCTTGGAGAAACTGCGAATTCTCAATTTGTCGAATTCTGCAAGTGGTGGAAAGCTAGTGCAGTAATACCCAAATAGTTCCCGAAGCAATATATTACCGAACACCCTTTTGAAAGCACCCCGCTTCCAACGGGGTATTTTTTTACAAAAAAACTCTCACGCACATAGGTACGCGAGAGTCACTATTTAATTTCACAAACCTTTTAAAACAAACTGAGTGCGTTAATAAGATACTGCTCCGCAATACCCCAATCAATAGGATCGAGTATGCTGCCACTCTGACGAAGTTTTCCTTGAGCATCAATGCTTATATCTGGAAACTCTTCAACAAGTGGTCGAACCAAATGCATCGTTTCTGGACCAAGACCACCTGCGACAGAAATACCAAACTGTGGGAACCTCTCTTTGATTGCGCGGACAAATGGAGCAAGGTAATCAGCCTTCATGCCAATGCCTTTTCCCATGCTTCTATCGAGTAGTACACGCTTGATTATGCCCTCATAATCCTCAAGTGTATTCACAACAACTTGCGGATCATTATCAGCTTCCTTAAGAGCACGTTTTCCAACCTGAAGTATAACTTCAAATGTCTTTTGCGAAGCATGCACAACAGATGCAATATCTCCTGCTTCAGGCCAAGTCATATCGAGCTGAAGTGCATCCATACCTATTCCACCCCACGAAATAGCATCAGTGAGACTCTTTACGAGATCAGACTCACCGTCGTAACTTGCATAATGCAAACAATTGTAAGTTCTGCCTGAGCGAAAAATACTAGCAATTTTCTCCTTACTTGGAAATACATCCGCATATCTGCCAGGTATCTTACGTAGTGTTTTATAACTCATCATGACACCGACATGTAGTTTCCGATTCGATACGTGAGGTAAATGCTTGTTAAAAACCTTAAGCATCATCTCCACCTGCTCGAATGTCATAAAATCAGTAATTCCGATATATGGATTCACAACGTTCCTTTCTGTTAAGTTTTCTATTCTGTTCTCTGGGACCACTCTACACCACCTTGTGCTGAAATCAAAATAGGTGCGTAACTAGTTCCCTCGCTATAATACTTGACCATACCTATATTGTGTGATATAGTATGTACAGACTAATTTTCTTGTAACAATTGAAACTCAAAACGAAAGACTACCTCATTATGAATAAAAATGAAGCTATCGAGTGGGCTGAAAAAATCGCCGCTCTCCTTATTACCCAATCAGATAGAATCGGAAATCAGTCCATGGGAGAACAGACTCTTATGGGGATGGCTTCTGCATTTAGTGCGTTTAAGTCTGGAAACATCGATGCCCTCAGTCCAAGAATCGAAGAGATCATTCTCTTTGGTTCTGTGACCAAGAAAGTTGGTAATATTGGCGACATTGATCTCATAGTCTTCGACAAGGGATTCTATTCCCAAGTTCTACTATCAAGAGATAGCGATCCGCTTGAAGCTTATTATGAGGGACCTTGCCTCAGAGAAAATCTCACTACACTCTGTGACATGTGGTTTGATCTCTCACTTCATGAGAAGCAACTACTCAAAAAAGCACCTCCAGTAGATCTTCATGTCTTGCCGATTGCAATCCTCACAGACAAAACTCTGCGACGAGGAATTGAACAAAGGCATCATGATCCGCGATTCTTCGAAAATGCATTCTCTTCAATATTGAGATTCGAGAAAGGCAGCGGAAAATTCATTCCCATAAGTCTCACCGACCTAACAAACATCTACTCCAACGAGCTCTCTTTTTGTGAATAAACACAAATGAAACAGATTCATCGACTACTACAGACATCACGTCTGTAGTAGTTTTTTTTACCTCCTCACCACCTGTCCAATGCTAAACTTATTCCAAATACGTTCGTGAATATAGAAAAACATAATTTTTATAACCTGTATCAGCGCTGCATCCACAATAGACATTGTAAAATCGTTCGTAAAGAACATAAGTACCCCAAAAGTAACAAGGAACCCAACAATGAACCAAGTAATAGATTTAAACAGTGTCCTGTGATGATGTTCGTGAATTTTTATATTACTTTCCATACTGCTCTATTATACCGCAACCAAATTTAATTCGTTGCGGTTATTAACACAAACGTAACCATAGTATCCACACTTATTCACAACACCCATTGTATTTTGTACAGCACAGGAATATACTCAAATCAGAGAAAGGATGCTCTATGCACAAAAATCGCGTAATAGAAAAAACACATCTTCCTCTGCTTGTGCCTGCATACAGTGGACGCCAAATAGGTGAAATACTAAGTGACCAAAATCGTTGGTTCACAGGTGAAGAGTGTCATCACGATCCAAGTCCCCAAGAATGCGCAGAACATTACAGTCAACACTTAGCGAAACAACGTATTCCGCTACAAAATAGACACTTGAACGAGAAGTAATTTCATCTTCTTAAACCCTTGATCTAACATTTTAGATTGGGGGTTTTTGCATAAAAACACCTCTTGAAACCAAGCTGACTCTATATTGCGCCCTGATATTAAATATGTTATAAATAAAGGGTCCTCGATGTAACCCATCGAGGTTTTAAACCCTATATTAACTCCTCGGCTCGAAAATAAAAATATTTTGCTTTGCTCCATATTTTCATTTTTCTCGCCCTACGTCGTTAATAGAGCTCTAATCAGTATTTGCATTGAAAGGTATTCAAAAAACACGTATAAATAACGACATTCGCAGTAGTGAACTGCGAGTAATTGGCCATAATGGTGAAAACATTGGCGTTATATCACGTGAGGATGCCGTGGCAAAAGCAATGGAATTAGGTCTTGATCTTATTGAGATCTCTCCAGAGGCAAATCCTCCTGTTGCAAAAATAGCTGATTTTGGAAAGTTTCAGTACGAATTGAAAAAAAGAGCTCAAGAGATGAAGCGAAAGAGCCATTCAACCGAAGTCAAAACGATTCAGGTAAAGATTGGAACTGGCGAACATGACCTCAAGCTAAAAGCAAAAAGAGCAAGCGGTTGGCTAAAAGAAGGACATCGTATCAAATTTGATCTTTTCCTTCCTGGACGTACAAAGTATATGGAGAAAGATTTTCTCCGTGAACGTATGGACCGTATGATGAATCTTGTTACTGAAGAGTTCAAAATTGCAGATGGACCAAAAAAAAGTCCAAAAGGTATGACCGTTATTTTAGAGAAAGCATAATACAAGGGTACAGAAAAACCAGGGGTTAGGGTATAACTACCGAAACCCCCATATCCTAGCCCCTAATCCCCTATCCCTAAACCCTACTCAAATGAAAACCAACAAATCATACACAAAGAGAATAAAGGTTACAAAAAACGGAAAACTGGTTGCTCGTAAACCAGGTTTGAACCATTTTAATGCCAAACAAGCTCGCAGTACACAGTTAAACAAGAAACGCGGTCAGACCATAACCCTTTCAAATCGTATTCGCCGACAATTCCTACCCAACACTTAATACTGACTTAATTTCCTAACCCCTTAACCCTTAACCCTTAACCCTTAACCCTAATAAAATGACACGAGTTAAACGAGGAGTAATTGCAAATAAAAGACGAAAGAACGTTCTTAAGGACGCGAAGGGTTATCGTTTTGGACGATCAACAAAAGAACGTCTTGCAAAGGTGGCAACAACTAAGGCAGGAATGTATGCCTTCACACACAGACGAGACAAAAAGAATGACTTCCGTCGACTATGGACAGTACGCCTAAATGCAGGTCTTCGAGCACTCGGAACAAAGTACAGTACTTTCATTGATGTACTCAACAAAGCAAATATTAAGATCAATCGAAAAATGCTTTCACAAATGGCAGCGAAAAATCCAGAGACATTTGAGAGAATTGTGAAGCAAGTAACTAACTAACAAAAAACTCCCCCATCGTGGGGAGTTTTTTGTTATATCGGAAATTAAAATCGTCATAACCTAATATATTGACAGGATGTTTAATATATGTTAGTATTACAATTAGAATTTCTTTGATAAGACTACCCTGAATTTGTTACTCTTAATGTAACGTAATCTAAATCTAATAAATTGAAAGAGGACAACACTTCGATTATGAAAACTAAAAAAATAGTAGCTTCGCTCAACAATTCTCGAATACGTCTTGAAGAACTTATGGCATCTCCTATTTCAAATCTTTCAGATATTGAAATCGGAGAAATGAATACACTAAGCTCTAATGGGGATAATATTTCATTAAGTCTTGAAGACGAGACGCTTGTTGAGAAAATCCGGAACAGTAATCTTGCTCAACGAATCATCCGTGGAGAAGTGGTAGAACGCTACCCATTAACCAAGAAAGATTTGCATCAGCTTGACGAACTTGCCAATCGCGAAAACAACAGTGTAAACTAACGAGCAATCCAAACTTTTTACATATTCATCCTTACACATTTACAACAAATGGGTAAGGATGTTTTTTATATTTTACTCCAAAATATATTTCTTCCCGACCTCGGGATGGATAGCATCTACCTCCAAATAGTCACGCAATCGTTGAACCAAAAATAAAGATGCTTTTGTCTCCCCCATCGCGACAAATACTTTCTTTACTGTGTCTTTTGTATCAGCTACAAATTCGACAAGATGTTCTGAGTCTTTATGCCCTGAAAATCCAGTGATTTTTTCAATACGTGCTTTCACTTGTATTTTTCTTCCCTTAATATCAATAATCTTCAATCCTTCATCTAGATGCCGCCCACGTGTCCCAACTGCCTGATATCCTGGCAATATCACTGTACTGTTCGGATCTGGTAAATACCTCTCTTCATGATAAATAATACGCCCACCACTACTCATTCCTGAACCAGCAATTATTATCTTTGGATTTGGAACATTATTTATCTTTTTTGATTCTTCCCGTGTTTCGGTTAATGTTAGATTTGGAAAATTAAATATATCATCGCCCGATGCTATCTCGTCTCGAACTCCTTTATTAAACTGTGCTTGTCTATCTTTATATATACGAGTCACTTTTATAGCGAGCGGCGAATCAAGAAATACTGGTACCTCTGGAATGGCTCCAGACTCAACCAAATCATTTATCTCGTGCAAAAGTATTTGTGTTCGCTCTATCGAAAACGCAGGGATTAACAGCGCCCCACCCCGCTTAATACTATCCTGAACAATTCTTTTAAACTTTTCTCTTCGCTGATCACGGTCTTCATGGTTACGATCTCCATATACGCTCTCCATTACCATATAGTCTGCATCATTTACTTCCTCTGTATCACGTAACAATGGCGAAGGCGAATTCCCGAGGTCTCCAGTGAACACAACCTTCTTTCCACTATGGGTTATCTCTATCATCGCAGAGCCCAATATATGTCCTGCGTCTTTCATATATATCGAAAATCCTCCTCCAATATCTTTCTCAGTATGATATTTCACCGTTTGCCATGCAAACATAGCAGCGTCCACATGCTCCGTAGAATACATAGGTTCCTTCCCCTCCTCTTTTGCTTTCTCTGAAAGAATTCTAACACTGTCGCGCAATATCAATTCAGCCATTTCTTTGGTTGCAGGGGTTGAATATATAACTCCTGAAAAACCATCCTTAAATAATTTTGGTATACGCCCAACATGGTCCAAATGAGCGTGCGTTATCAGAAGAACTTTGATTGTTGCAGGTTCGTATCCAAAAGGTTTACTGTTCTCTTCTATTGAATTTTTTACACCTTGTATCAATCCGCAATCGACAAGTAATCGAAAATTGTCTGCTTCTGATTCAAGCAAGAAATTTGCACCGGTCACAGATCCCACTCCTCCATACAACGTCAGAGCTAGATTATTCTTCATCTATCATTTTTTTACGAATAAACATATATGCGAGGGATGCTCCCAAAACACCTAACATAATATCTATAGTTGTATCAGAAATGTAATTTATTTCTCTCACCATATCATTTACATATTCAAATATTTCCCACCAAATTGTAATGGCTAACACAATCAGAGCAACTATGTAAAACCACACTCGTTTTCGCCAAGATACTCCTACTCGTATAATGAACCACGTAAATAATAGTCCAAGAATAAATCCTCCCAAAAGATGCATTACGATATCAAACCACCAATAATGCCAATACCAAAAAAATTTACTTGCTAATGAATGTAATATGAAAAGTAGTCCACTTAAAAAAAGAACCTCTCCGAGAATCCGATTTGTTGTCAATTCTGTGTTCCTGAATAATGTCATTGATACAGTATACCAGACCCTACATTCGAAAACGCACTGACTAAATAGCCAGTGCGTTTAAAAGATTAAGTGAGTAAGTTCCACAATAGACAAGTGGGTACTCTGAACGTCATGCCTTGGCACGTCGTTACAACGAGATAACCCTGTAGAACATATTGGAAATTACTCAAATAACCCTACCTATATTTTACTCCTCTCATTTGTAGAGTGCAAGATGTGTACAAAAAATCCCCATTTCCCTCTTTTAAAACAGAGGGAAATGGGGATGAGAGACGTAGAAACTTAATTGACTGGTGGCAGTAAGATTCGATTACCGACACTCCAAGTACCGAGTAGGAGAGAAAGGTTAGATGCATCAAGATAAAATATATCTTCATCGAATCTGACCGAGACAACAACCAACTCTTGGGAAACAGAAACAAAGAAATTATTTACATGTTCTATGGTCGACAAACCCTCTGTTAGTGTTTTTGATTTAAGGTCAATTAACCCTACCAAAAAGGGCAACAGCATATCAATACTTCCGAATACGTGCCTTTCAGGCAGTGCTATTTGAATTTTCCCAAACTTTCTTCTCTTCAGAATGTCGCAAAATGAAACTTTTGCGGCAGCCGATGCACAGACTGTAACACTGGCATTTTCCAGAACCAGAGTTCTGAAACCCTCCAATATTTCACAGTACCGAAAAAGAGTTTCGGGTTCGATCCTTCTTCTTTTAATAACAAGAATGCTTCCATATTGAACTTCACTTAGGAACTTACGATTCAGAAGTCCCTCATCCATACGTTTGTCGATACGTGCGACCATCCTACGAAGTTCCTCATCAAGCATACCTACCGGACAGCTATTTATTCTACTTAATGATTCTGGTGTCATTCCCCGTGGGAAGTTCATCTGTATCTTTTGCTTTGCGCCCAACTCGGCAGAACTCAAGACCTTACTGCTCATAACAATCCCTCCTTTCATTTCGATTAACGCCTGACAACCGTCGTGGTAGTCACAGCCAAAAAATTTCATCCATTTTTCCATAGACCAGTTAGTCAGACTAACCGGTCATTTTTTATCCTATATAACAAAACCTTTTGGCTGTGACCACGTATTTCAATGTTCTTAATACTGAGCATATTATACGTCATAATATAGGTGTTTGTCAATATTTCTGTACTAATCTACAATACAATTAGGTCCCGCTAGTCAGACTAGCTGGACTTCAACACATAATTTGAACAAGTAAAACAAACGGCTCAACTTCGTAGGGGTTGAGCCGTTTGTTTGCATTATCATAATAAGCTAAAAACCTTGCGATACCTGCCCGTCCGAAGCGGAGCGTAGGCGGGTATCATAGTCTTTTATCTTGTGTTTATTCTATATTCTGTATTCCACTCACTCTACTCCAATATCCCATCTAGGTTCACGTCGTAGAGAATTTCTTCTTGTACCAATCTGTAATCAATCATCTCGTCATCACTAAACCACAATTTGATTTCTCTTTGTGCTTCTTCAACAACATCTGAACAATGTACTAGATTTCGTACAGCACGATCATCTACTGAACAGATAGCGTACGAATCAATAGTGTAATCACCACGAATTGTTCCAACATCCGATGTTGCTGGTTCTGTTCCTCCAACAAGTTTCTTGATAACATCGACTGCGCGGTTACCTTCCCAAACCATCATAACGACAGGTCCTGCTGTCATAAATGATTGCAACGCTCTTATGATATCTTTTCCATATTCGATAGCTTCTTTTTCTACAGGTAATCCTGCTTTCTCTCGATCATTCACAATATTCTGACCCTTCTCTGTAAACCAAGCATCGTCCTTGCTGTAATGTTCCCAAATTTTTTCCTTATCAGCAACAACAAGCTTCATACCCACCATCTTTAATCCGGTCTGTTCAAATCGCTTGATTATCTCACCAGTAAGACTCCGCTGGATTCCGTCCGGCTTTACCATTACAAATGTTCTTTCTTTTTTAGGATGTGACATATAGTATTTTTATTTAAAACAATCTTCGAATATTAGCAAAAATCTACTTCTGTGACAATGCCTGCCCGACCAAAATTATTTTTGGGATAGGGTAAGTATCTCTGCCTCCCCATCTGTAATAACAACTGTGTGTTCCACCTGTGCGCTTCGTCCTCCCTCTGGTGTAACATATGTCCAACCGTCCGGAGCAAAAGCAATACCTCCGCTACCATGCTCGGCAAGCATAACTTCGATCGCCAAAACCATTCCAGGTTTCAATTCTGGTCCTTCTCCTTTTACTCCTTTGTTTGGGACAAAAGGATCTTCATGGACACTATACCCAACTCCATGTCCTACCAATTCCTCGATTATTACGAAAGGAGTTTTCTTTACCACCGCTTGGACAGCAGCACCAATATCGCCTATATTGCCTCCACCACGCGCTGCATCTATACCAGCGGCTAATGCTTCTGTGGTGGTCCATAATAGCTCCTGGGACACCTTATCAAGCTTCCCAGCGCCTACTGTCCGTGCTGAATCTGTTATCAGATTATCGTGAGTTACACCCAAATCAACAGTGACCAAGTCGCCTTGCTTTATTGTTCTCTCGTCCTCATTGGATACACCGTGAACAATCTCTTCGTTAATACAAACACACAAACTAGCTGGAAATGGGCGCGATACGCCAGAAGGTCGATAGTTAAGAAAACTGGCAGTGTCCCCATTTTCAGCAATCATCCTTTCAGCAATATCGTTCAGTTCCCCTGTCTTCATCCCAGGACGCACTGCACTTTCTAGCACATCTAAAATATTCGCCAAGTGTTTACCACCTTCACGTAATTTCTCTATTTCTTCATTTGTTTTTATTGTAATCATGACTACAAAGAAACAGGACTACTGCCCTGTTTTTTCTAAAATTTCTTTATGTACTTCTTCAATAGTTTGTTCGCCATTTATAGTCAATACTTCATAACTGCCATTCCCCTTGAAATAACTAATTGCTCCTTCTACCTCACTATCGTACCACTTAAGTCGGTTGCGTATATCTTCCTCATTATCATCCTTACGTCCCCGAGCAAGTAATTTTTCTACAGCCCAATCATGGGATACATCAATCGTTAATACGGTTGGTTTTACAAATCCGAGGAATTCAAGCGCAGTTCCAAGTACCGGTGCTTCTTTTGGTCGACGTGCCAATCCATCAAGTACCAAGTGCTCTTTTCCTGTATATTTCTCCCTCAAAATATCAGTCCAAATCCATACTGGAATAAACGCCGGTAAAAGACCTCCCTCATCGAGTACATCCTTCGTCATTTTACTAATATATCCGTCGCGAGTCATAAACTCGCGCAATGCAGCGCCTGTCTCTATATAAACAACATCTGTATCAGTAGTTTTCTTTAAATGCTCAATGAGCAATTGTGCTTGTGTACCTTTCCCTGATCCAGAACGACCATAGAAAATAAAAGCTTTTTGATTCATAATTTTAGTATACCAAGAACCTGTCTAAAAAATTAGTATTCTCGCATTGAGATCTGTGCCTCCACTTTTTTGATCAAATCAATCACCACAGATACAGCAATCAATAGTCCGGTACCTCCAACGGCAAATGCTGCATTCCCGGTATACGCTTGCATACCAATAGGCATTACCGCGATCACTCCAAGGAAGAGCGCTCCGACAAGAGTTATTCTTGTGATTATCTTTCCAATATATGCTGATGTTGATTGTCCGGGACGAACTCCTGGGATAAATGCTCCACTTCTTTGCAAATTCTTTGCAATGTTTTCTGGATCAAATGTAACTGCTGTGTAAAAATAAGTAAAGAGAAATACAAGAATAAAATAGAGTCCAGCATATATCCATCCATTTCCAAGAATTTTTTCCAATATAAAGGCTGAGATAGTTGCGATAATTTCACTGTTTACATTCGCCAAAAAACTAAGTACCATCTGAGGAAATAACATCAATGACAAAGCAAAGATAATCGGAATAACTCCTGCCTGATTTACTCGCAATGGAAGATATGTAGAAACTCCTCCGTATACTTTGTTTCCTCGAACTTGTTTAGCATATGTAATAGGTATAGGGCGCTCTGCCTCAGTAACCGCGACAACCGCTGCTGTGGTAAGAACTGCAAAGATAAGGAATCCTATAATAAGAGGAAGTTGTGAGGGATCAAATGCAAATATACGTTGACTAATTAAGCTAGGAATACTTGCCACAATACCTGCAAAGATAATAAGAGATACTCCATTACCAATACCAAATTCGCTCATTAATTCTCCAATCCACATCAGTAATATAGAACCTGTTGATATAACAAGGACGTTTGTGATAAGACCAAGAGCGGAAAGATCTCCTACGACACCACTACGTGTCAGTAACATGAGGAATGCAAATGATTGCAATAGAGCAAGAGGAACGGTCAACCAACGAGAATATGTTGTAAATTTCTTCTTACCTGCAGCTCCTTCTTCGTGATACATTTCTCGCATAGATGGAGAAATCATGGTGGTCAGCTGCATAATAATCGTAGCTGTAATATATGGACCAACTCCAAGCATCACAAGAGAAAGGTTAGCAAGACCTCCTCCAGAGAATATATTCAAAAGACCAAGGAATTCATTGTTCGCAAAAAATTGCTCAAGCTGAAGAACATCAACTCCTGGAATAGGAATCACTGCCATAAAACGGAAAACTATAAGTGCTCCGAGAACAAACAAAATCTGCTTGCGAAGCGCAGCGTCTTTCACTATAAGTTTAATTTTTGTTCCGAAATTCATATTAGAGTTTAGGCTGTTACTTTACCTCCTGCTTTTTCAATTTTACTCTTTGCTGTCTCTGAAGTAGCAATTCCTTCAATCGTAATCTTTTTTGTTATTTCACCAGTACCGAGGATTTTTACTAGAGGAAGCTTTCCCTTCTTCATTGATACGATCTTTGCTTCAACAAGAGATTTTGGAGTTGCAACGAATCCATCAGAAAGTACTTTATCCAATGTACTCAAGTTCAAAGGTATGAATGCTGGCTTGTAACCCTTGTTACTATTCTTTCCACGTCCACGTAATTTTGGAAGCTTCTTAATAATGTCTCGCATTTCTGGTCGAACCTTTCGTCCTGCTCGAGCCATCTGTCCTTTGTGACCTCGCCCAGAAGTCTTACCTCGTTTACCACCTCGAGCTACTCGACTTGGTTTCTTGTTTGGTTTATTTCTTTTTATATTATGTAGTTGCATATATAGTGACTAGATTATTTGCTCAACTGCAGAAGAGCCTTTAGAGCAGCCCGTGCGTTGTTTAGGTGATTCTTGCTTCGAGAAAGTATCTTTGAGGTAACGTCTGTAATTCCTCCTAATTCAAGTACTGTTCGTATTGCTCCACCAGCAACCAATCCTCTTCCTTCTGCTGGTTGAATTCGTATAACTGAACCACAATACTTTGCACTTACGTCGTGTCGAATTGATTTGTTCTTTGTAAGAGGAATAGTAATCATAGTTTTCTTTGCAGCCTTGAATGCCTTTTCAATAGCAAGTGCTGTGTCCCCTGCTTTTCCTACTCCAACACCAACCTTTCCTTTTCGGTTTCCAGTAACAAGAGAAACACTAAAACTAAATCTTCGTCCTCCAGCCATAACACGAGTAACTCGTCTTATAGAAACAATCTTCTGATCGAACTCTGGCTTTGCTCGTTCACGACCTGGACGACGTTCTCGTCTTGGGTTTCGTTTGAAAGGCTTCTTATTATCACCACGAGTGTCAGCAGGATGCTTTGCATGCCCTGAGCCTGCTTGCGGTGAGCTTGCCGAACCCGTCGAACGGGTTGTGTCAGCATTTTTTGCTGGAGTTGCGGGTGCGTCTGGTGTTGCTGGAGTTGCTGGAGTTGCGGGTGCGTCTGGTGTTGCTGGAGTTGCGGGTGCTGCTGGAGCAGCAGGAGCAGGCTCCACTGGAGTTGCTGGTGCCTGCCCTGAGCTTGCCGAAGGGTTTGCCTCTACTTTCTCTTCTGTATTTTTTTGTATTTCTTCTGTAGTCATATTATTAAAATACCAATCCATTATCACGGGCTGCATCTGCAAAACGCTTCACATTACCAGTGTACTTATAACCTCCTCTATCAAATACAACCGTCTCAACCTTCTTCTCCTTTGCCTCAGTTGAAATCTTTATTCCAGCAGCAATTGATCGATCGCCGAGAGTCTTTCCTTCCATTCCTTTTGTTGTAACAGATGTAATAGTCTTTCCTGAATCATCATCAATCAGCTGTGCAACAAGTGCAGTGTTTGATTTGCTCACACATAGACGTGGGCGCGCTGCGGTTCCAGATACACGTGTGCGAATCTTTGCGTGTCGTCGAGCTTGTTTTTCTTTTTTGATATTCTTATGCATACGTTTTATTAGACAGCTTTCTTACCTTGCTTGCGACGGATAACTTCTCCCTTATATCGGATACCCTTACCCTTATAAGGTTCAGGCTTCTTGATAGCACGTACATCTGCAGCAAAACTTCCAACCAATTCTTTATCGATACCTTTTACTGACATTCCATTCTTTTCAATCAGAATAGTAAGACCTTCAGGGATGATTTTTATAACAGTATGAGAAAATCCAACTGAAAGCTCGATATCTTTTCCTTTCATAGCCCACTTGTAACCAACACCTTCGATTTCAAGTTTCTTTTCAAATCCAGTATTTACTCCCTCAATCATATTACGAATATGTGAAGCATATGTTCCCCACAATGCTCGAGAAAGAACACTGTTGTCTTGTGGGACAACCGAAACCTTGTTGTCTTCTACAACAACATCAACATTTCCTTTACTAAAATCACGTGACAATTCTCCAAGTGGTCCTTTCACAACAAGAACACCGTTGTCATTCTTTTGTAGAGTGACTTTTTCTGGGACTGTTATTTCTTTTTTTCCGATTCGTGACATATATAAGTATTACCAAATCATAAACAACACTTCCCCTCCGACTTTTTCTTTCCGTGCATCCTTACCAGTTAAAATACCTTTTGGTGTTGAAAGTACAACAGTACCTGTTCCATAACGAACTGGTCGTAGATCTTGATATCCCTGATATACACGTCGTGACAATTTTGAGACACGCTTTACACCGTGGATACTTGGACCTTTCTCTGTGTACTTTAATGTTATCTCGATCTCTTTCACCATATCCCTTATTGCATCCTTGCCCTTTCCTTCTGTCGCAATAATATAACCTTCGCGAACCAATAGGTCGAGAACAGCTTGCTTCATCTTCGAGTACGGAACGAGTGTGGTTGCCTGGTTGATGGCGCTCGCGTTTCTTATCCGTACAAGTAAATCTGAAATTTGATCATTCATATAATTTATTTACCAGCTGGCTTTCTTAATACCTGGAATGTTACCTTCATTGGCTTGTTCCCGGAAACATATACGACATAAATCGAAATCACGCATGTAACCATGCTTACGACCACATCGGAAACATCGACGCACCACGCGAGATGCGAATTTCGGTTCCTTTTCTGATCGTGCTATTACTGATTTCTTTGCCATAAAATGAAAAAAGCCCTTAGAGCTTTGTAGGGGCTACTATAGCAGAGAGCCCACTGCAAGTCAATAAATGAAGCCTTTTTAGGTATAATTGACACATATTATATTGTGTGCTATAATATACACAGACTATGAAAAATACTGAACTGTACAAATTATTGGGTCGGTCCTGGCACTGTATGCTCCCCGACACATGCATGTCCTTAGGAGGTGTCATCATGAATTACGCAGGAGATGCGAAGATTATGATCATACCCACGAGCGATCCATTCAAAACCGTATGGATACCGTTCGCCGATATTGGCGAAAATGAGTACGTAGGAAACGCTCACGTATCATACTATAACCCGACAACGGGTGCGTCACCTCCGAATGAAGTGGTAATGATTACTATCTTACCAAGAACCTGGGATGAGTTATAATCATTTCCTCCAAAAAATCCCGATCGAAAGACGGGGTTTTGTTTTGCCTAATTTTGGTCATATAAAAAGAGCGGCTGCCCTCGGGCAGCCGCTCTTTTTATTCCTTATTTACTCTTTTGCTCCTTCTTAAACGGGAATCCCAAATGGGTTAACATAGCCTTTGTTTCCTCCCGCTTTTCTGCAGTGGTAACGACTGTAACTGCGAATCCAAAAACGTTCTTCAACTCTTCATCTACTGTCTCTGGAAAAATTGTATGTTCCTTTACGCCCATAGTATAGTTTCCAACCTCATCTACTGAATCTGGGGAAATACCACGGAAGTCACGCGTACGTGGCAATGCGATTGAAAGTAATCGATCAAGAAAGTCATACATTCTCTTTCCTCGAAGCGTTACCTGGTATCCAGAAACATCTCCCTCTCGAACTTTGAATGTAGCAATTGATTTCTTTGCTCGTCGTACTGCTGCCTTTTGACCAGTGATAGTAGCCATTCGCTCTTCAATCACTTTTAGTTTGTTCTTGTCTTTGGTTGAACCAACTCCAGTACTGACTATTACCTTTTCAATTCGAGGAGCTTGCATAACATTTGTGTATCCAAAATCTCCCTTAAGAGCTTCAAATACTCCTGCTTCCTTTTCTTTAGTTGTCTCAAATTTTACTGTTGCCATAATATTTATATTTCAGAACCGCTCTTAACAGTCACTCTTACATTCTTTCCTTTTTTATTCTCAATACGGATACGTGTTGCCTTGTCTTTCTTTGGATCAATAAGAGCAACATTTGATACGTGAAGTGGAAGTGTTACTTCTATTGTTTGTCCTTTCTTTCCAGCCTGTCGAGCTTTTTGATGCTTCTTTACTTTGTTAACTCCTTCAACCACGACCATATCCTTGGCAGGTATTGCTTTAATAACCTTTCCTTTTGCTCCTTTGTCTTTACCAGACAATATAATTACTGTGTCGTTTTTCTTGATTTTCATAAGCGTTTATACAATTTCTGGTGCTCGGGACGCAATAGTCTGATAACCCTTCTCTGCAAGCTCTCTTGGAATAGGACCGAAAACACGTCCTCCTCGTGGCTCTTTCTTTCCTTTCTCAACCAATACAACAGCATTCTCATCAAAACGAATGTATGATCCATCCTTTCGTCGGAATGCTTTCTTTTGTCGTACTACTACTGCACGTGCGATTTCTTTCTTTTTTACTGCCTTTCGTGGTTCTGCTACTTGTACTGAAAGAACTACCAAATCACCGATACGAGCGTATCGTCTCTTTGCACCACCAAGAACCTTGAAAACCCGTCCGATTTTTGCTCCGGAGTTGTCTGCAATTTTTACTATGGTTTGTGCTTGAATCATGAATGTTTATTTATGAGCGTGAGCGAATTAGAAAACATTTATATCGTCGTAGCCAAATTCCCATTTGGCGTCTTTCGCGTCTAGCGAAAGTAAATCGACGATAACATATTTTCTAATCTCCCCTAACTCGTATTAATTACCCTAAAATGCTTGTCCTTTGAAATAGGTCGTGTCTCTTCAATCGTAACAGTGTCTCCTATGTTCTTTGTGTTTCCTTTATCATGAGCCTTGTACTTCTTTACCTTGTTCATGAACTTTCCATATTTTGGATGCTTTGTAAAACTCTTAACTGATACAACAATAGTGTCAGTCATCTTGTCAGAAACCACTACTCCTACGAGTCGCTTCCCTGCTGTTTTCTTTTGTGTGTTTTCTGTAGTCATATTATTTATGCAGTTTTGCGTAGTCTCGCATTAAGCTCGGTTAATATCCGAGCAACGTCTCGACTGATTAATCTGCTCTCGTGAACGTTTCTAGCCTTGCTTCCAGCCACACCAAAACGGATATCACGCAATGCTATGCGCTTTTCCTGTAATTGCTTCTGCAATTCCTTTTCACTTGTTTTGGTAATATCGGCCATAAATAGAGGTTTATTATATATAAATTTCTTAATCCGTCAACTATCGAGTAACTACTCGACTTTTTACTGGTAATTTGGTTCCAGCCTTTCGAAGCGCCTCACGTGCGATTTCTTCAGTAACACCATCTACTTCAAAAATGATTCGCCCTGGAAGTACTTGAAATTCAAACCCTTGTGGGTCTCCCTTTCCCTTACCCATGGGAACCTCAGCAGCTTTTCGTGTATATGGTCGGTCAGGGAAAATACGTGTCCACATTTTTCCTGTCTTACCCATAGTTCTAGAAATAACCTTTCTAGCTGCTTCTAGCTGATTTGATCGAACACGTGCAGGTGTTGTTGCTTTTAGTCCATACGAACCAAAAGATACCTCAATACCACGGCTGGCAACGCCTTCGCTGGCATTCTTGCCTATGCGTCCTGTGTGCCATTTTCTGTTTTTTACTTTCTTTGGAAATAACATAAGCAATTATTAAGCGCGTTTCTTTGCATCATCTTCACCAAACACATCTCCACGGTAAATCCAAACCTTGATACCAATATCACCGTATGGGAGACTTGCTCGTTCCCGTGCAAAATCAATATCAGCACGAAATGTCTGAAGTGGTATCTTTCCTTTCTTTCTTTCTTCT
>NVTD01000040.1 GCA_002401445.1 Candidatus Wolfebacteria bacterium
CGCTACAACCGAAACAACAATCGAATCTGCAATAGACACACTCGGTAACCTAACCAGTGCAAGCGCATTGGCAACAGTAGGAACAATTACTTCTGGAGTCTGGAGTGGTACTGCACTAGTAGACGCGAAGGTAGACAACGACATTACTATTGATTCATCGACTGTGGTTACTGCTCCGAATTTTGTAGGTGATACCAATACCGCCTCAACCTTCCCTTATGCATCAACAACTGCAATTACTGCAACAACAGCAAGCACCACAAACCTATATGTATCAGGATTGACCTCAGGACGTGTACCATATCTAACTACAGGAGGACTCTTCACCGATAGCTCAAATCTAATCTTTGATGGTACAAAACTTACCAGCAGGAGTCTGGAAGTATATTCAAGTTCAGGTAACACCAGTGCACTTGTTCATTCAGACGCTGGTCATTCCATATTGTCTATCGATTCTAGTTCAGGTACAGGCTTTGACCCAAAAATCCTTTTCAAAGGAGATGGTTCAACACAATGGAATATTGGTGTAGACACTTCCGATAGTAATAAACTATTTTTTGGAACAAATGAGGTTATACAGACAACCCCTTTGGTTACTTTCTTAACAACGGGTAGTGTTGGAATCGGAACAACTTCACCATACGCAAAACTCTCAGTAGTCGGAGAAATAGTTGGAGAAACAATCACAGCAACCTCAACAGGGTTTAGGGCACCCGCGGGAAGTGTCTCTGTTCCTTCATATGGATTTACCTCTACGAGCGGGTTGGGTATATATGATGGGGGTAGTAATCAGATGGGGTTTACGGTTGCGAGTGTTAATAGAATGCTGATTGATAATGTTAGAGTGACATTGGCTGGGTCAGGTGCCAATGCCGCAAATCCACGTCTTGGTCTAAATGGAAATACAACAGGAATATATACCACAGGGTCAAATCATTTAGGAATAACCCTTAGTCAGGATGCACAACAGGAATGGACGAGTGGTGTAAGTCAATTTTCTATTGGATCAGCTAATTCCACATCGTATGCACTTAATGTCAGAAAGGCACGTGGCTCAGTAACGACTCCAACTGTTATAACAACCGGTGATGACCTGCTCACCATTAGCGGTTACGGACATGTCGGTGCTTCAAATACTTATCAAGAAGCGGCTCAAATCCTATTTGATTCAACAGGAACAATTGCAGACAGCACAACAGGCATCGGTGGTATTATTCGTTTTTCAACCGCGGATGTTGGGAGTGAGCCTTTGGAGCGATTAACAATTCTAAATGATGGTAACGTAGGAATAGGAACCACCACCCCCGGTTACAAACTATCAGTAGAAGGAACTGCATACTTTGCGGATACTCTTATTGCAAGTGCAATCACATCAACTTCAACTGTTACTGGTGCAAACTTCGTAGCATCATCTGCATCTGCAACAAGTACATTCGCAGGAGGATTCGCAGTAGAAACATCTGGATTCGTCTATGACTTCTCTACAAACAATGTGGGTATTGGGACGGCGAGTCCGGATAATACTTTAGATATTTCAGGAACCTTTGAGGTGACAAAAGAAGTTATAGGGACTTGGAGTCAGACAGGAAATGGCCTTTCCCGATCTAATACCGCTCCTACAATAACTTCTCTTTCATCAACTAGGATCGCTTATCTAGGTGAGTTTTCTGATAAGAATCTTCGTACTTTTGACTTCGACGGAACAGACTGGGCACAGGTTGGAAATGCGCTTTCCATTACCGATTCAAGTAATACAGTTAGGGTGACAGGGCTGTCTGCTAATAGGGTTGCGTATATGGATGGTACCAACGATCAACTTCGAACATACGATTTCGACGGAACAGACTGGGCACAGGTTGGAAATGGTTTAGGTATAACTTCAAATTTCCCGAGTATTGCCACTTTGACTTCATCACGTATTGCTTTTATTGATGATACAGATGACAATCTTCGAGCATATGATTTTGACGGAACAGACTGGGCACAGGTTGGAAACGGTTTGAGTCTAACAAGCTTTACTACTCCAGCAATGACTGGACTGTCTTCTTCAAGGATTGCATTCATCGACAGGACAAATGATACTCTTCGAACATACGATTTCGACGGAACAGACTGGGCACAAGTTGGAAATGGTTTAGCTATATCAAGTGTGGAATTTCTATATATAACTACACTTTCTTCATCACGTATTGCATTTCTTGATTCTGGTAATGACGATTTACGTGTGTATGAGTTCGATGGGAGCGACTGGAGTGAGATAGGAACTGAGTTAAACATATCTGGTGTAGGTTATAGTCCAGCTCTCGCTGCTCTATCCTCCACTCGCGTTGCTTTTATTGATGGTTCAAACGACAACCTCCGGACCTATGATTTGGATGTTACTAATCCCAACTTCCTCTTTGATTCTTCTGGTAATGTTGCCATCGGAACCACAACACCCAACAACAAGCTCGACATTTATTCAACAACGAAGAGTGCAATCGGCTTCTCCGGAGCATCTGGATCAACTTACAAATGGACAATTGGAATGGACGTCACTAACGCAGGACGTTTCGCAATCGCATCAAGTACTGCGCTGGGCACCACAGATCGCTTTGTCATAGACGGAGCAGGGAATGTGGGAATCGGTTCAACCACCCCATGGGCACTACTCGCAGTAAACCCCAACGGAATCACCGGCCCATCGTTTGCAATTGGTTCAAGTACGCAAACAGACTTTATTGTGACGAATGCAGGGAATGTAGGGATTGGAACAGCGAGTCCAAGTGAATCATTGGTAGTAAATGGAAGTGGTAGCATAACAACTCGAGTGAAGACCACTGCGTCCAACACGTATTCACGATTGAACTTGCAAGCAGACGATGGTAGTGGAGGACAAGGTAATCTTTATCAATTTGGCACAACCTACGGCACATCAAATCTCTTTGAACAAAGTTCAACCATGTTGCAAGGAAGTGGTACCGGAGGTCTGATACTGCTCGCAAATGACGCCAGTACAAAGGGTATACGTTTTGCAACAGGTGGGACGGCAAATAGTAATGAACGTATGCGGTTGGATTCTAGTGGCAACCTTGGTATTGGAACCACAACTCCCTACGCAAAACTATCAGTCGTCGGGGAAATAGTTGGAGAAACAATTACCGCAACTTCGACTGGATTTAGGGCACCACTAGGTAGTGTGGGAGCACCATCATATTCGTTTAGTGCTGACACAGATACGGGATTATTTAGTGCAGGGGTAGGAAACATTAATCTTTCAGTCGGAGGATCAAATGTACTTCTGTCTGGAGGAACACAAGTTGCAGTTGTGGTGGGTACAGCATCACAGCCAGGACTTACTGATATCACTACTGCAAACTCAGGATTGTATTGGCCTTCAGCTGGGCAGTTAGGTATTTCAGCAGGTGGCGCCGAGGCGATTCGTATTGATGCATCGCAGCGAGTTGGTATTGGAACCACTTCACCACCATATAGACTTTCTGTCGCCGGCTTCATCAACACAGACCAATACTCTGGATTTAAACAAGCGGGGGTTACTATCCTTTATGCCTCCTCGACAAACAATACACTCTTTGTTGGTGCAAACGCAGGAGATGCAAATACAACTGGTGCACGTAATGTTGGAGTTGGTACTGATTCACTTGGAGCAATTGTCAGCGCCAACGACTCTACAGCTATTGGTTACAACTCTCTTCTATTAGACACCGGAGGAAACAACACCGCAGTGGGTTCATATGCAGGAGATGCCATTACGAGTGGTGTGCAAAATGTTGCAATGGGAGTAGATGCTCTGGGAGCTAATCAGGGAGCAGCTAATAACGTTGCAATTGGATTCAATGCATCACTCCTTACCACAGGAGCAGATAATACGTCTTTGGGGTCATTCGCTTTGGATGCAAATACTTCTGGCACCAACAATGTTGCCATTGGATATGATGCTCTTGGTGCGAATAACACCAACAGCGGTAGTGTCGCGGTTGGAAGAGGGGCTTTGAATTTGAGTACAGGAGCAACTAATATCGCTATCGGTGACCTCGCAGGAGATAATATTACCTCAGGTTCGAGTAACCTCATTATTGGTTACAACATCGACGCCCCATCAGCAACTCTCTCAAACCAACTCAACATCGGTAACCTCATCTTTGGTACGGGAATAGATGGCACCGGTCTCAACATTTCAAGTGGAAACATAGGTATTGGAACTTCAACTCCATTTGGAAAGCTCTCAATACAAGCAACATCAGGTGACCAAACAACTAACCTCTTTATCATCGCAAGTTCATCACAAAAGAATTTCTTACAGATTGATGCGAGGGGTGGTATTACACAAAGTATTGCAGCCGACCCAGTGACCGTGGGGAATTGGGATCCGAATGATACGAATATTATGCAAGGGGCCTTTGATGTGCATGTCTCTGGAAAATATGCATATGTAACAGGAAATACCTCAAGGAATATGGCTATCATTGATATCTCTGATCCTTCCAACCCTGTCACCGAAGGGAACTGGGATCCTAATGATACTAATATTATGAATTACGCTGCCGATGTTTATGTTGCTGGCAAGTATGCCTACATAGCAGGTAGCAACTCTGACGGCATGGTTATTGTCGATATTTCTGACCCTACCAATCCCACCACCACTGGTCACTGGGATCCTAACGATACCAATATTATTGATAATCCTCAGGGAATTTATGTTTCCGGTAAATATGCCTACCTTGCAGGAGTTAATTCAGACAACATGGCAATCGTTGACATTTCTGACCCTACCAATCCAGTGTTGGCAGGAAACTGGAAGCCAAATGATACCAACATCATGGATTACGCTACTGATGTATATGTAGTAGGTAAGTATGCCTATGTGTCAGGATATAGTTCTAACAACCTCGCCATCATTGATATTTCTGATCCTGCCAACCCCATCACGGCAGGCAACTGGGATCCGAATGATACGAATATAATGCAGTCTGCCGAGGGAGTTTATGTTTCCGGTAAATATGCCTATGTAGCAGGATTTGCTTCAAGCAATCTTGCTATTGTCGATATTTCAGATCCCTCAAATCCAACTACAGCAGGAAACTTCGATCCGAATGATACCAGTAATATTTTGTTTCGTGCTGACTCAGTCTATGTGTCCGGTAAGTATGCCTATATTGCAGGAAATGATACCGATAATATGCTCGTGGTTGACATATCTTCATCAACAAATCCAATATTAGTTGGAAATTGGAAGCCAAATGATACGAATGTTATCCAAGACACTCTTTCTGTTTATGTCTCTGGTAAGTATCTCTATGCAGTGGGTAACACCTCCGACAACATGGCAATCATCGACATCGGCGGCCTCGACGTCCCCTCCGCCCACATCGGTGACCTTGCCGTAGGAACATTGGACGTCTGGGAAAATCTTGATGTTGCAAACGATCTTTCAATAGCAGGATCATTCAGTGCAGGAGGAGGTAGAGTAGACGGAGTAATGAGTATAGGAGGATACGCATCTACTACAGCATCCTTCACTAACACCACTCCATCTCTTTCAATTAACATAAAAGATAGTGGGACCAACACTATCATAGACGCTCTATCAATATCTAGATCAACAACAGGAACCGCAGCAAACAACATAGGAGTAGGACTACTCTTCCAAACAGAGTTTAACTCTACTGGAGGAGCAGTATCTACCGCAACCTCTACTGCAAGAATCGCTTCACTACTTACAGAAGTAGCTACAAGCACCGGCATCACCTCAGACCTTGCCTTCTATGTAAAGACAGGGAATGGAGCGCTTACAGAGAAGCTAAGGTTAACTTCATCAGGCAACGTTGGTATTGGAACTACTTCACCGTGGGGACTTCTATCAATAAACCCCAACGGCATCACCGGCCCATCATTTGCAATCGGCTCAAGTACACAAACAGACTTCATCGTGACGAATGCCGGGAATGTTGGAATTGGGACGGATGGACCAACGGAATTAGTAGAACTATCTCAGAGTAGTGGTGCACATCTTCGAATTACATCATCTGACACAGCAATTACTGGGATTGGAACAGAGCTCGGTGGTTTGGAATTTTTCACTGCTGATTCTTCTGGTTCGGGTCCAGGCATAGCAGCTTCCATTCGCGCTATCAATCTAGGAACTGCAGGCGGACAAAGTGGTCTTAAGTTCTCAACTCAAAGTGCCTCTGCAACTGATGTAGAGCACATGAGAATAGATAATCTTGGCAACGTCGGCATCGGCACCACTTCACCACCATACAAACTTTCAGTCGCTGGCTTCATCAACACTGATCAGTACTCTGGATTCAAACAAGCGGGGGTTACCATACTGCATGCGTCATCTACTAATCAGGGAATTTTTGTAGGAGGTGGGGCAGGTGCATCGATTTTAGCAGGTGGAACAAAGAATGTTGGTGTTGGATACAATGCGGGAACAGCACTGACTACAGGAGATGAAAACGTTCTTGTCGGGTATCTTGCGGGTGATGCAATGACAACTGGTATCCGAGCTGTTGGTATTGGATCAAATGCCCTTGGTGTGAATACTGCAGATGGTAACGTAGCTGTTGGATACTATTCACTCGCATCGAACATTAGTAGTGAGGGTAACACTGCTGTTGGATATCTTTCTCTCAATGCAAACACGGCCTCAAATAACACAGCATTTGGCTTTGCTGCAGTAGACGCCAACGTATCAGGAACAAGAAATACTGGTCTAGGATACAGTGCTTTAAGCGCAATCCAAACCACCAACGACTCCACCGCTATCGGATACAACGCACTTCTATTAGATGTCGGTGGAAGTAACACCGCGGTGGGGTCACTTTCATTGGATGCTAATACTTCTGGTACACAAAACGTTGCTTTAGGTTACGGAGCGCTGGGTACTAACATAACAAACGGATCAAATACTGCTATAGGATATAATGCTCTGACATTAAGTAATGGTGGGTACAGTAACACAGCGGTTGGTTCGTATGCATTGGATGCAAACACCCTCGGTGCATGGAATGTGGGAGTAGGGGTAAATGCATTAGGAGCTAATACCACTGGAAGCTCAACAGTAGCAATTGGTTACAACGCGCTTGGTGCAAACACCACAGGTGCAAGCTCAACTGCAATTGGTTATCAAGCACTCTTTAGTAATACTACTTCTGATGATAATACTGCGGTTGGAGCTGGTGCGTTGTTTGCAAATACGACAGGACAGAGAAATACCGCACTTGGTCTCTCTGCTGGAGGGGCTATAACAGATGGCGATGATCACGTAGCGATCGGATGGCTTGCGGGAGACGCGGTTACGAGTAATAACAGAACAGTCTTTGTTGGTTCTGAAGCGGGTACTACTAATACTGCTGACGACATAGTGGGTATTGGACATCATGCGCTGCGCTTGAACTCTTCGGGTGCACGCAATACGGCTCTTGGTTCATATGCACTCTCAACTATTGCAACTGCAAATGATAGTACTGCTTTTGGTTTTAATGCTTTAATACTAGACACCGGTGGAAGTAATACCGCAGTTGGTTCGTATGCAGGAGATGCAATTGTGGGTGGAGTTAGAAATGTCGCAATTGGTTTGAGTGCTTTGACCACTGATAGTTCATCTAATGATAATGTTGGAATAGGATACGAAGCTCTGAAGGATACTACTGGAGGTCAGAATACTGCAGTAGGGAGTAGCGCGCTGAACGATAGCGGGTCAGGAAACAGTAACACTGCCATAGGATATTCTGCTCTTACTACGAACACGAATTCATCTGGATCTACCGCAGTGGGGCATAGTGCTCTTATAATTAGTACCGGGGCTGGCAACATTGCATTTGGATATAAGGCAGGAGACAACATTACCTCAGGAGCTAACAACCTCATTATTGGTTACGACATAGACGCTGCATCAACAACCGCCTCATACCAACTAAACATCGGTAACTTGTTGTTTAGTAGAGGAATAGATGGGACGGGTACAACCTTGAGTTCGGGTAATCTGGGAATTGGAACCTCAACCCCGTACCGTAAACTAGAAGTATACTCAACTGCGGGTTCACAACTTCGACTCTCACACTTTGCAAGTACTACATACTCTAACTACGTAGATCTTGGTATCACTAACAACGGACGCTTCTCTATCTCTCTCGAAAACCAACCAAACCGTTTATCTATCAACGAACTCGGTAATGTAGGAATCGGTGCAACTGCACTGACTCCAAGCTACACACTGGATGTGTCGGGAACGTTTAGAGCAGGAGATATTCGAAGTACTACTGGTGGTACGTTTGCAGCGGACGTGGTTTACGGAGCAGGGTCTAGTCCAAGTAGTGTTTCGGTCGGTGACCTCAACAATGATGGATACACAGACGTTGTTACAGGTAATGGTAATACCACCGTATCTGTATTACTGAATGATGGTGATGGAACCTTTGCGGCAGATGTTCTCTATACCACAGGCTCAACTGCATGGGGCACTGCCATTGGTGATTTCAACAACGATGGCTATGCAGATATTGTCTCTGCAAATTATGGCACCGCGAATGTTTCTGTGCTGATTAATGATGGCGACGGTACATTTGCAACTAAGGCGGATTATGGAGCGGGTACAAACCCAATTGGCGTAACTATTGGTGACTTCAATAATGATGGATATATGGATATTGTTACTGGTAACTCAGGATCCACAAATATATCTGTCCTAATCAACGATGGCGATGGAACCTTTGCGGCGGATGTATTATACACATCAGGAGCTGGACCATACTTTATTGATGTTGGTGATTTTGACAATGACGGGTTTGCAGATATTGCTGTAGTAAATTACACAGACAGCGATATCTCAGTCTTTATTAACGACGGTGACGGAACTTTTGCTGCTAAGGTGGATTATGCAACGGGCGTAGCACCGTACAATGTTACTATCGACGATTTTGACAATGATGGATATGTAGATATTGCTGTAACAAATGAAACTGATTACGATGTCTCAGTATTTATCAACGACGGTGACGGAACCTTTGCTGCTAAGGTGGATTACGCAACAAATGGAAGTAGTTTTGGTCCAAGAGGTCTTGGCTCTTATGATGTTAACAACGATGGTTATATTGATATGGTGACTGCAAATCAAGGTAATAACGATATCTCAGTCTTTATTAACGACGGTGACGGAACTTTTGCTTCTGAGGTGGGGTATGGTGCAGGGACATCGCCACAAGGTGTTGCAATGGGTGATTTCAACAACGACGGCTATGTAGATATTGTGACTAACAACTATGGCAGTTCGGACATCTCAGTTTTCCTCAACTCTCCATCAACTTTCTTCTACGCACAGTCTTCGAATTCACGTATTGGTATTGGAACAAGCACTCCATGGGCGCAACTTGCAGTAAACCCTAATGGAATATCTGGCCCATCATTCGCAATTGGTTCTTCAACTAAAACTGACTTCATCGTCACAAACTCTGGAAACGTCGGCATCGGAACCACCACCCCTGGAACTCTTCTTTCAATAGCAGGGAATGCATACATATCTGGTTCAGTAATATTCGCCGATGGCTCAACTCAAAATACCGCAGCAGGATCTGCTGTCTGGGCTTCATCAGGAGGCTATACTACTCTTTCAACAATCGGAAACAGTGTCGGTATTGGTACAAGTACTCCATTTGCAAGACTTGCAATACAAGCGGCAGACGGTGATCAAACCACCAATCTCTTCGTCATCGCCAGTTCATCACAAAAGAATTTCTTACAGATTGATGCAAGAGGTGGTATTACACAAAGCATTGCAGCTGACCCTGTTACCTCGGGGAATTGGGATCCGAACGATACGAATGTTATGGATGGTGCGAGAGAAATTTATATTTCTGGGAAATATGCTTATGTAGTAGGAGCTAGTTCCAACAACATGGCCATTGTTGATATCTCCAACCCAGTCATTCCCACCACTGTCGGCAATTGGGATCCGAACGATACGAATATTATGAATAGTGCTACGGCTGTCTATGTTTCAAGTAAATATGGCTATGTAACAGGACAAACCTCTGACAACATGGCAATTGTAGACGTCTCAAATCCTTCAAGTCCTGTCACCATTGGCAACTGGGATCCGAATGATACAAATGTTATGCAGGATCCACAAGATGTATATGTATCTGGCAAATACGCCTACGTGGTAGGAGAAACTTCCGACAACATGGCAATTGTTGACATCTCCGACCCAATCAATCCAATAACCGTAGGCAACTGGGATCCGAATGATTCGAATATTATGGATTCAGCCTTCGGAGTCTACATCTCTGGAAAATATGCTTATGTATTAGGAGCAAGTTCAAAGAATATTGCCATCGTCGACATCTCTGACCCTGCAAATCCAATTACTATAGGTAACTGGGATCCGAATGATAATAATGTGATGCTTACTAGTAAAAGACTTTATGTATCCGGTAAATATGCTTATGCTGTTGGATCCGACTCACATAATCTCGTCATCGTAAATATTTCTGATCCATCAAATCCAGTTCTTGCAGCTAACTGGGATCCTAATGATACAAATATTATGAGTATTCCTTCAGAAGTTTATGTCTCTGGTAAGTATGCTTATGTGGCGGGAAGTGGTTCAGATAACTTAGCTGTCATAGATATTTCTTCTTCAACCAATCCAATCCTTGTGGCTAATTGGCAACCTGCTGATACTAATGTTATGGAGTATCCTACATCAGTCTTTGTTTCAGGTAAGTATGCCTATGTCGCAGGACAAGTTTCCAACAACCTCGCCATCATCGACATCGGCGGCTTCGACGCACCATCTGCCCACATCGGTGACCTAGCCGTAGGTACATTGGACGTCTGGGAAAACGCAGACATTGCAAACAACCTCTATGTAGGTAACGGACTCAATGTAGGAGTAGGAGGACTCTACTCACAAGGAGGAATCTTCTCTTATGTTGCATCAAGTACTGCAACAACACCAGTATCAGCATCCTTCATGGGAGGAAACGTAGGAATAGGTACAACTACTCCTTACGCAGAACTCTCTGTAGTGGGACAAGTAGTAGCAAATTACTTTACTGCAACTTCTACTACTGCTACAAGCACCTTTGCAAATGGTATACAACTCACCAATGGATGCTTCTATTACGACGGTGCATGTCTAACCCCGGGAGCTAGCGTTGCAGGATCCACCGGACAAATACAATTCAATAACGCAGGTTCGCTTAGCGCAACGAGCAACCTGTATTGGGACAATACAAACAATCGTCTCGGTATCAATACCGCAGCACCAACCGCAGCGCTCTCTGTCTCTGCATCTTCAACTGCACAAAGTATTACAAAGAGTTCAACGAGTGATTTCTCAATTTCTGGTTCAACGAATATTGCAGGAGTATCCACAACAACAGGACAAATTATGCTGAACTTTGCAACTACTACTGACGGCTCTGTTGGATTGGGAACATTTACTGCGGGGCCAGCATTAGTTGGAACAGCTGCACATCTTGCTCAAGCTGGTGCACATTCCTTACAGAGACCCGATGGAAAGATACTTATAATTCTGGGAAACAGTACATCAAATACCTCTATATATGATCCCGTTGCAAATACATTTGTAGCTGGTCCAGCTATTGTAGGTACTGCGGCACATACCGCTGACTTTGGTGCCTACTCTTTCCAACGTCCCGATGGAAAATTCTTTGTGATTTTGGCAAATGCTACTACGAACACCTCAATATATGATCCTGTAGCTAATACATTTGTTGCTGGGCCGGCTCTTGCATCAGGTCCACAATTGGGCTCACATGCAATACAACGCCCAGACGGCAAGTTCTTAATTGTTATTGGAAATAGTGGATCGGCTACTGAAATTTATGATCCAATTAATAATACTCTTGTTACTGGACCAACTGTTGTTGGAACAGCGGGAAACAATGTGTATACAGGATCTCATTTTATGCAACGTCCAGATGGCAAATTCTTATTGGTTCAAGGAGGAGGAACGTCTAACACTTCAATATATGATCCGGTTGCAAATACATTTATAGCTGGACCAGCTGTTGTAGGCACTGCTGCCAATCTTGTTGAGAATGGGGGACATGCTATACAACGCCCAGATGGTAAGTATTTAGTTATTCTTGCAAATAATACTTCTAACACTTCAATCTATGATCCAATTGCAAATGTATTTATAGCAGGACCAGCAGTTGTTGGTACAGCTGGAAATCTGGCTAGACAAGGTGCTAATTCTATTCAACGTCCAGACGGCAAATTCTTACTAATTCTAGGAGGAGAAACTGCTTCTTCAAATACTTCAATATACGATCCTGTTGCAAATACATTCTCAGCTGGACCAGCCATTATCGGAACAGCAGCACATACTTTGAGGTATGGAGGACATTCTATTCAACGTCCAGACGGTAAGTATCTTATAATCCTTGGGAATAATACTTCAAATACATCTATATATGATCCTGGCTTGGTAACTATTGGTTCATATGAGTCAGAAGCAATGGAGATGTTGCAGTTGAGTCAATCATCTGTATTGAAATGGAATGACAACGGAGAAGGAATAATTGAGATGGCAGTTAAGACTGCAACAAGTGAAGGGGGATTGAGTAGTGCAACATATGCAACAACAACAAACGGTGGATACGTATATCCAACAGACACTGCAACATGGGCACAAGTACGAGTAACGATGACGCGACCGATTCCAACAAACAATCAACCGTACAATAGACGAGTAAACTCAAATGTTTGGTTGGGGAGCTCAGATACAAAATACTACAGAGAATTTGCACAACCTGCAGTGTATGACTTTACTATCGACAACTCTGCTGTATTCCGAAAATCAAATGCTGATTTTGGAACTGGGTTTGCAACTTCAACTGCATCCGGCAGTGCTGCAACTTCAACCGTTCCAGTCCTCTCAAACTTAATTGGAGGAAGTAAGGGAGGTATTACTTTGCCGTACGGATTTAATTCCGCATCAACAACTGCGACTAGTACATTAATTGGAAATAATTTTGCAAGTTCGACTGATTTGGTGGGAACAGCGGCAAATCTAGCAAGATATGGTGCTCATTCTCTCCAACGTCCCGACGGCAAGTTCCTCATAGTTTTAGGAAATAGTAGTTCCAACACTTCAATATATGATCCCCACGCCAGTACTTCTGCAGCTGCATTTATTGCTGGTCCAGCTCTTAGTGCCTCTGCTCACGAGGGTGGTCACTCTATCCAACGTCCCGATGGCAAGTTCTTAGTTGTGCACGGTGGAGGTGTTGCAAATACTTCAATTTACGACCCTGTTTCTAATACCGCAGTCGCTGGACCTGTTACGGTAGGTACAAGTGCGAGTCAGGTTTATGGAGGTGCTCACTCTATCCAACGTCCCGATGGCAAGTTCCTTGTCATTTTAGCGAATCTAACGGCTGGAAACGAGAGTTCTACTTCTATCTATGACCCAGTCGCTAACACGTTTGTACCTGGTCCCAATATTGTAGGTACATCTGCTAATGACCCTTCCTACGGTTCCCACTCAATTCAACGCCCGGATGGTAAATATTTAGTTATTCTTGCCAATAGCACTTCTGACACATCAATATATGACCCGGTAGCTAACACGTTTGTACCCGGACCATCTGTTGTTGGTACAGCTGCAAATCTTGCGCTAGATGGTTCTCATTCTATCCAACGCCCAGACGGAAAGTTCCTAGTGATTTTGGGTAAAGGAACTTCTGATACATCAATCTACGACCCAGTTGCAGATACGTTTACAGCTGGCCCAGCAATTGTGGGTACTGCAGCAAATTTAGCAAACAATGGTTCTCACTCGGTCCAACGCCCTGATGGTAAATTTCTCGTAATTCTTGGTAATAATGCCTCTAATACCTCTATCTACGATCCTTTGGCGAATATATTTACAGCTGGGCCTATACTTAATTCTAACTTAATAAGTATGGGCGCCCACTCCATCCAGCTTCCTAATGGTAGGTATTTGGTGATTTCTGGAAATACTACTGCCGCTACAAATCTCTACGACGCCGGCTTCACCACCTCCGGCTCATACGTCTCCGAAACAATCTACAATGCAAACCTAACTTCAGAGTCTGCACTCGCGTGGACTGGAAATGCAGACGCATTTAAGCCAGGAGCAGTATCATTCCGTGTAAAGACTGCAACCTCGCAAGCCGGACTCGCAACAACCACCTGGAGGACACTTCCAAATAGTGGATCTGCAATTAATCCAGGAGACGGCGATGATTGGATGCAGGTACAAATACGAATGAACAGGGACATCCCTCGTCAGCACGGTGCACAAAGGAACGTATGGCTCGGAGAATCCTCCGTCGTCTACAACCGTTTCCCACTAGACAACGGTGCAGAAAACCTTGCAGAGACATTCACTAAGCCAGAAATTACTTCTTACAAAGTAATCAACGTCGACAACTCTGACCTTGCAACATTCACATTAAACGGACAGTCACTATTCCGATTCTCTGCATCCGGTGAAGCATTCACTGGAGGAGGAGCATGGAACGCAGGAGGAGCCGACGTCGCTGAGTACTTCCCAACTGATGACTTTGAACTAGTACCTGGTGACATAGTGTCTGTATCACCTTGGGATTCAAGTGGTTTAGTCTCACGATCCTACGGTTCATACGACGAACACATAATCGGTATTGTTTCTACTAATCCAGGATTGAAACTCGGATCTGACGTTACCGGAGGTAACGCCGGTAAAAAACCAATAGCTCTAACAGGACGTGTACCAGTACGAGTATCACTAGAAGGAGGTCCAATAGCAAAGGGAGATCGCCTCACCACATCAAATGTACGAGGAGTCGCAATGAAATCAACAGAAGCAGGAAGAGTGGTTGGATTCGCACTCGAGGATTACACTCTACAAGATGAAGCAGATGGAGTCAGAAGTGTACTAGTATTCGTAGGTCCACACGAATGGTCTGGCCCTGGAGGATTCTTCTCACGAGAAGGTAAACGTCTCACCCAATGGAACGACGTTGTGAGTGATACTCTCGCAGACTTCGCATTCTACATCAACGACGGACACATGGGTCTGGGAACCACAACCTCTGCAGTATTCACCATTGCAAACACCATCGCATCAACAACACCTGTAATGGTAGTACGAGGTATTGAAGGACAAGTGGCTGACCTCTTCCGAATTGAAGGGTCTGATGAGTATGCATTGTTTAGTGTTAATGCAGAGGGACGAGTAAATATTAGTGCAGCAGCTTCTAGCACAGCGCAGTTAACAGTAACTGGAGCAACCTCAACCCTGGCATTCCTTGATACCTCAAACATCGGTTGGAACATTGAATCAACTAACGGAACTCTTTCATTCAATACATTGATCAATGAAGAACTAGCAAGTTCAACAACCAGTACGGTAGCAAGTACGACACTCACATTGCTTGCAAATGGAAACGTCGGTATCGGCACAACATCTCCAGAGCATCCACTCGTCATGAAGAGTGGTGCCCACGTAACAAAAGGTGGTGCATGGACAAACGCATCAAGTAGGGAACTAAAGGAGAACTTTACTGAACTAGACAACGCAGACATACTTGGAAAGATCCTCGCTCTCGAAATCACCCAATGGAACTACAAAGGGGAACATGCATCTACTACACATATAGGCCCTGTTGCTGAAGACTTCCAAACCCTGTTTGCTCTCGGTGGATCAAACACATCTATTTCGACAATAGACCCAGCGGGAATAGCACTCATTGGTATACAAGCATTGAACGAACGAATCGATGCTTTGGATATTGAAGGTATTCTATCTGACGAGAACAACTCAATCTTTGACGCATTCATTGCTTATCTGGATGGTCTCGGAACACGTATTGTTGCAGGTATTGTATATGTTACAAACTTGGTTGCGGATAGACTGGTTACCGAGGAACTATGTGTTGGAGACACTTGTATTACAGAGTCTGAGCTTAAAGAACTATTGAGCAGCGCAGACATAGAAGGTATTGAAAATACATTTACTGATGAATGGATAGATACTACCATCCCAACCCTAACCCTCAACGGAAACAACCCAGCCGTCATCCCACTAAACTCAACCTACAATGACCTCGGTGCAAACGTGGAGGATGACACTAGCGATAACCTAGGATACAAGACATACGTCGACGGTGTATATACAACCAATATATCTCTAGACACTTCAACAAGCACTACATACATAATCTCATACAGTGCAACAGATCAAGACGGAAACACATCAACAACAACTAGGAGTGTGGTAGTTGGAACTGGAGGTGGTGATGTAGTAATTGCAGAAGAAACCGAAACAACCACACCAGGGGTAGTGATCCAAGATTCAGTAGAAGAAGCTACACAAGAGGACGGCAATCCGCCAGCCGGCGGAGCAACAAGTAAACCAGAAGTCGTGATAGAAGATGCGGTAGAAGAAGATGTCACTTTAGGGGACGGGCCGGTTGCGACCACCACTCCAGAATTAGTTATTGAAGAAACTGTAGAGGACAACAATCCGCCAGCCGGCGGAGCAACAAGTACACCAGATGTAGTGGTGGAGGAAACTCCAACAGAGGAAATTGCTGTAGAAGAATCAGTAGAGGAGATAATTGTAGAGGAGACCCCTGCGGAAGAGGAGGCAGAGGAAATAGTTGCTGAGGAGACACCAACCACGGAAGAGGAAATTGCTATTGAGAATGAAACAGAGGAAGTGGTAATAGAAGAAATAATTGAAGAAAATATTTCATAAAACAAAAAATATTTCTACATAATATTCTACAAAAATGACCTCAACTTTCAAAAGTTGAGGTCATTTTCCACTATGAAGGTTTGTGAATGTATAACCATATAAACATATATAAACATTACTACCAAATGGCATCCAAAATGTACGCATTTGTAATAATTTTCTCATTCAAATTTTGATTTCACCCTTATTCTAAGCCATATTTATCCACATTCTATATGTGAATTCTTTGAAAGTAAACTTATAATAATAATTAAGTTTTACTTATGGGAGAAGAACTAAACCTCGGGGGCAAGAGGTATATCTCGTCAAAACGAGCGGCCCAAATCACCAGCTACACCTCTGACTACATTGGTCAGCTTTGTCGAGCAGGCAAGCTCGAATGTACTCGAGTTGGACGCTCTTGGTTCGTCTCGGAGGACTCAATGAATAAGCATGTTGAGGGTCAAAATAGTTCCAGCTCGCCCAAGCGAGATATCCCACAGTCACAGTCTCGTTCATCAGAATTTACATACTCAAGTGAGAGTGATTTGCCTCTTATGCCAGAGGTAAAAAAGTCGACTCCAACTGTTACAAAAAGTCTACCTCGTGTTCCCGAGATAGCATCAAAAAATTCTATCTCGATAGGATCACACTTAGGATCAGCTTTGATTCAGAAAGGTGTTGCATTTGCTCTAGCTGTAAGTGTAGTTGCTGGAACATTGTACATGAGTGATCTGGATAGAGTACAAGCGGATTTCTCAAGCGCCGTAAGAAATATAAAATCTAAAACATTAGCAGCAGCAGAGTTCTCTCAAGTTGCCGGAGCGGCACTAGTCAAATCAGTATCAAATAACGCAGTCGTAGCAAATGTATATTCCGGAGCAAGTTTGGTTGTAACTCCAATACACAATTTTGGAGCATACATGCTTAATCATTTCACTAATGAGGTTGCCAAAGTTCCCCATGGAATTTTGATGACAGTCGGAGGGAATATAGTGAATGTGTCTTCTGTTGCAATGGAGACTATCGATCCAATATTTGAATCTGTTCTGTCTCTTCCTGTTGTTGCCCTCAATAGCTTGGTTGATACTGACTCTGGATTATTTGGAGGATACATTGCCTTTGGCGAAAAGGTCTTGGAAGTGTCAGATCGTTCTGCACATATGAGTGCAAATGCTCTTGGTAGACTATTCACCTTACCAAAGAAGACTCTCTCACTAATCTGGGATGGAACTGGGGATATCCTGTCGTCAATGACTTCTTTTGGATCTAATGTTTCTGATCTAGAGAATAATGCACTAGCGTCGGTATTTTCACAGGTTTCTGATGGGTTTGCGATGCTACGTATTCCGTTTATTGATATGCCCGCCTCCGTCATCGACTCTGTAACCGGAGCAATCCGTAACACAATCAAAATCGCAGGAGAAAGCTTCGGAAGACTCATAGGAACACTACCTGACGAAGAAAATCCTGATATAACTCCAATTACAGAAATAGTAATCGAAGACGTGAAGGACGAAGAAGAGGAAGTAGACACTTCGACAAGCGGAGTGCAGGCACCAACCGTTATTGTCCAGGAGAAGACTATTCAACCAATTATTCAGACCATTCTCGTCGAAGGAATCTCCCAATTTGACCTAGACACGCGTATACAACAACTAGATAACAAACTAACCTCTTCTATCGGAGAACTTTCAATACAAGCAGCCGGAAGTATTTCATCACCTCAAA
>NVTD01000041.1 GCA_002401445.1 Candidatus Wolfebacteria bacterium
ACAGCGCGACGGCCTCGCGCACGGCGTTCTCGGATGGCAGATGGCTCGACGAACCTTGCGCTTGCGCTACGGCCGTCCAAAGCACCAGCGTGCCCGCTCCCGCCAATACGATGCGAAACAGATCCAACCTCATTGTGAATCTCCTTGCCCGGCAGCCGCACGCGGCCGAGGCAACCCAAAGCGTTCAAACAGCAGGGGCAGAAGAAGCAGCGTCAGCGCAGTCGAAGAGATCAGCCCACCTGACACGACGATCGCCAGCGGCCGCTGAATTTCTGACCCTGGCCCGCTGGCCAGCAGCAGCGGAATCATCCCCAGCGCGGTAATGCAGGCCGTCATCAGGACGGGCCGCAGGCGGTCTCGCACGCCGGCGCGTACGGCTTGCGCCATGCCCAGGCCGGACTCCAGCAGCGTGTTGAAGTGCGAGACCAGCACCACGCCGTTGAGCACCGCGATCCCGAGCAACGCGATGAAGCCCACGGAGGCGGGCACCGATAGGTATTCGCCCGATATCCGCAACGCAGCAATGCCGCCCACGAGCGCGAACGGAATGTTGGCGACCACCAGCACGGCCTGCCGCACCGAGCGAAACGTCAATATCAGCAAGAGGAAGATTGCGCCCAGGGCCAATGGAACAACCAGCGCAAGGCGCGCTGCGGCGCGTTGCTGGTTCTCAAACTGGCCGCCCCACACGACGCGCAATCCTTTTGGCAACGTGCCAATGCCGCCGACTGCTGCCTGGGCTTCTTGCACGAAGCCGGCCAGGTCCCGACCATCGACATTGGCCTGGATCACGGCAAACCGGGCGCCGTCTTCATGGTTGATGCGCACAGGCCCATCCACGCGCTCGATATGCGCCAGAGAGGTGAGCGGCCATGCTTTTCCGTCGGGTGCCGTCACCAGAAGGCTGGTCAGATTTTCGGGTGCCTGCCGCAAGCCTGCTCCGCCACGCAAGATCAACGGCGTGCGGACGATGCCCTCGGGCACCACGCCAATCCGGTCGCCCTCGATCAGCGCCCGCAGTTGCGCCTGCAGCGCGTCGCCGGAGAAGCCAGCCTGACCGACGGCCGCCCGGTCCAGCGACACCTTCAGGTACTGCACGCCGCTGTTGCTGGGCGCAATCACCTCTGCCGCACCCGGGATGGTGCGGACCTTGGCAGCGATGGCCTGCGCCGCTGCATCGATGGCGGCAAGGTCGCTGCCGAAGAGCTTGATGGCAACGTCGCCGCGTGTGCCGGTCAGCATCTCTGAGACACGCATCTCAATGGGCTGCGTGAAGCCGTAGATCACGCCCGGGAAGCGCTCCATGACGCGCCGGATGGCTACCGCGATGTCTTCCTTGCTACCGCGCCACTGATCCTTGGGCTTGAGCACCAGGAAGGTGTCGGTTTCGTTCAGGCCCATCGGGTCCAGCCCAAGATCATCCGAACCCGAGCGCGCGACGATCGAGCGTATTTCCGGCACCTCCTTGAGGAGCGCCTGCTGCACACGTTGATCCATGTCGAGCGACGCAGCGAGCGAAACAGACGGGGCCTTCTGCAACTGCACGATCAGATCGCCCTCGTCCATCGTCGGCATGAAGGTCTTGCCGACCGACATGTACAACACCACGGCCAGCGCCAATGCTGCCCCGGCCAGCCCGAACACCGTGCGGCGATGCGTTGTCGTCCATGCCTGGATTCGCGCGAAACCGCTCGCGACCTTCCGCATCAGCCAGGGCGGTTCATCCGCATGTGAAAGCAAGAGCAAGGAAGCGAGGGCCGGGACCACCGTAAAGGCAATCACCACGGACGAGGCCAGCGCCAGCACGATGGTCAGCGCCACCGGCCCGAAGAGCTTGCCCTCCAACCCTTGCAATGACAGCAGCGGCAGAAACACGATGGCAATGATCGACACGCCCGACAGCATGGGTACCGCTACCGTTGCCACTGCATGGCGGATGACCGCACCGCGCAGCGCCGGATCTGTCTTGTGGTCTTGCGCGCGCGCCATGGCCGTCTCGATGTTCTCGACCACGACGACGGCCGCATCGACGAGCATGCCCAGTGCAATGGCGAGCCCGCCAAGGCTCATCAGGTTGGCCGTCAGACCCACATAGCGCATCAGGAGAAAGGTCGCCAGCATCGACAGCGGCAGAGTGGCCGCCACGACCAGGGCTGCCCGCACCCCACCCAGGAACAAATACAGCGTAATGACGACCAGCACGCTGGCTTCAATCAACGCGCGAACCACGGTATTGGCCGCACGGGTGACCAGCTCGCCGCGGTTGTAGAAGACGTGGGTCGACATGCCCTTTGGCAACTGCGGGCCGAGCGCATCGAGCCGCGCCTGTACCGCCTCGACCAGCTTGCGGGCATCGCTGCCGCGCAGGCCCAGCACCAGTCCTTCAACCGCTTCGCCGTTGCCGTCTTTGCTGACAGCGCCGTTGCGGGTCGCCTCGCCCAGCCGCACGGTTGCCACATCGCCGACCGTGACCGCAGGCGCGGAAGATAGGCCCTGTGCCGGCACCACGACAATCGCACGCAGATCATCCAGCCCGCGCACGCCGCCTTCTACACGCACGACCCAATGCTCGTCGCCGCGATCCAGCCGCCCTGCTCCGTCGTTGCGGTTGTTGGCGTCCAGCGCCTGGCGCAATTGGTCAAGGGTGACAGCGCGTGCGCGCAACCGCGCCGGGTCCGGTGTCACCTCATAGCTGCGCACCTCGCCGCCGAGGGCGTTGACGTCGGCCACACCCGCCACGGTGCGCAGCGCTGGCCGGATCACCCAGTCCAGCACGCGGCGCCGCTCGGCCAAGGAATAGCCATCGCCCTCCACCGTGAACATGAACATCTCGCCCAGCGGCGTGGTGATGGGCGCCAGGCCGCCCACAGCCGTCGACGGCAGATCGCGCGCCAAGCCGGCCAGACGCTCTGATACCTGCTGGCGCGCCCAGTAGACGTCCACCCCCTCTTCAAAATCGACGGTCACATCGCTGATGCCGTATTTGGACACCGAGCGCACGATCGTCTTGTGCGGCAGGCCGAGCAGCTCCTGTTCGATCGGCGTCGAGACCCGCTGCTCGACCTCCTCAGGCGTCATGCCCGGCACCTTCAGCACAACCTTGACCTGTGTCGGCGAGATATCGGGAAACGCGTCGATCGGCAGGTTCAGATACGCCCAGACGCCGGCGGCAGCCAGCACACCGGCCGCGATCAGCACCAGCACGCGCTGGCGCAACGAAAACTCAATCAGGCGGGGCAACATCACTGCTCTCCCGCCAGCAAGCCCTTGAGCGCACCGACACCTGTCACCGCTACGCGCGTACCGGCTGGCAAGTTGGCACGGATGATGGCGATGGCGTCGTCTGTACTGGCGACAGTGACATCCTGGAAGCGGAAGCCCTTATCGGTCGCGACGAACACGCCTGGCACGCCCCGCACGTAGACCAACGCGGCCACAGGAACCCGCAGCAGGCCAGAGGCGCTTGCATCGGCCTGGCCGCGCAGCTTGAGCGTGACATTGACGCTCTCCCCGGCACGCAGGTCTCCACGCCGCTCCAGCGATGCGCGCACACGCACGCCTGCAGTGCCATCACCGGAGGGCGCAACACCAATGACCGAGCCCCCCGCGCCGCGTTGCGCGACCTCGACGCGGTCACCTGTGGCCGGCACCGGTATATCGCGGCCGACGAGCAGGTCCAGTTCCAGAGCGGCCGGGTCAACGATCCTGAAAAGGGGTGCCGCCGCTTCTACGCGCGCCCCCGGAACGGCGTTGACTTCGGACACCACACCGCCACGGCTGGCAACCAATTGCGCCTCACCAACCGGGCCGCTGAATGCGATGCCCGCGGAGGCCAGCTCTGCCCGCCTCGCCTTGACCATGGCGCCGGCTTCAGCGGCCCTCGCCTGCGTTGCCTGCCAACGGCTTGCAGCGATGATGCCGTCGTCATACAGCGCCTTGTCGCGTGCGAGCGATTGCTGCGCGAGCCGCGCCTGCGAGTTGGCTTCCGTCAGTGCGCGGCTGGTTTCGAAGAGCTGCGGGCTCAAAAAACCGGCCAGCGGCTGGCCCGCCCGGACGGTTTGCCCGACCGACACCAACACCCGGGGCACCATGCCCCCGTATGGGGCGGCCACCACATATTGCGCATCCGGCTTGAGAACGACACGCGCATGCGTGCCGACCTCCAGCCCTGAAGCAGCGGCGACTGGGCCGAAGCGCACGCCGAGGGAGCGCGCCTGCTCAGCCGATAGCGGCACCACTTGGGCGCCTGCTTGGGCAGCGGCCTGCTCAAGGGGAAACGCGATCAGCGCAATACACGCACTGGCCGCGACGATTCGTTTGAAAGACATGCCTGACTCCAATCCTCGGAGGCGACGCCACGGACGCCACCTCTGATTGCCGCGCATACGCGAGCGAGCTCAAGATCAACCGTCGCTCAGCATTTCCATGCGACGCGAACGACAAACTCTTATGGTGGATGGCCCATGGAAAGCGGAGTTGCTACCGCCGCGTAGCGTTAGGCGTGCGCAATGCAGCAAAAGACAGCGCTTTTGACACATTCATCATCGCCAATGCAGACACGAGAGGCTTGTTGCAAGTCAACAAGTCACGGAGCAACGCGCACGCCGGCCGTCAACCGGGTACGGATCAGAACTTCAGCGGGGGAGCTTGGGCCGGAGGTGGCCGATTGATGCGATCGCGCCAGCGCGCTCGAACAGGCGCTGGCTGATAGGCGGGACGTAATACAGCGGCGCCGGCAAGCGCCGCAAGGAGAAGGAACGTCAGCGCGGATACGCCGGCGGCGGCCGCTGCCCAAAGAAATGCGGCAAGGTCTGCCGGGCCAATGGCAGGCTCGACATCCACCTCGAAGGGTTCCTGGCTCGTCAATGCCCAGTCATGAAGACGGGGTGCGACCTCCGCAATAGCGGGAGGACGGTGAGCAAACGATACGGATTGGAAATGAGAATCAACCGCGGCGGGAAGCGCGGTGTGCACGTGCAGGCCAGATTGTTTCGGTGTTCCGAGATGGCCGTGCAGAAGCGGGCTTAGCAGCTGCATCAACACGATGGTCAACAACAGCATTGCCCGGAGCGAGAGGCTTGCGGTCGCACGTGACATTTGCGAATTGTAACGCAATGTGCCTTTCGTTTGGCGGCACCAGGCCACTGGCTCCCCAGAAAACTCTGGCCGCCAAGCGCTTCGTACGTGCATCGTGAGATGTCCCGAAACAGCAGCCGACGGTGCGGCAATCAAGCTCAACCGATTCCCATCGGAGACAGTCCCACCACAGCATGCGTCAACGCATATGCCGACGAATACTCCAGCTCGCCCGAGGCCTGCGCGTGGATCGTGAACAGCGGTTGCCCAACATTCACTTGATCCCGCAGTCGCACACGCATCTGTACGCCCGCGACTTGACGCATCGGCGCGCCCGCAAGCTTTGCAATGCGGGCAAGGTGGCGGTTGTCGATGTGGGTGACGATGCCATTTTGCTCGGCAACGACGTCGCGGCGGAACACGGCTTCTCCGGGGATGCGCAAGCCACCCTGCGCCTCGCAGATCGCTTCGAACTTTCGCCATGCAGCACCGCTGTCCAGCAGGTCGGTTGCCATGACAAGCCCCGTTCCGGCAACAGCCGTACCGCAAAACTCCAGCAATGCGCCGGCCAGCAATAGAGACCGTTCCCGCAAGTCGAACGGCGCGGTAGGGGTCCGTTGGAGTACAGCCAGAACGTCTCTTGCTTCCAGCGCAGGGCCGATCCCGCGGCCAACGGGCTGCGCGCCATCCGTGCGCACCATCAGCACCTGCACCCCAAAAGCTTGCGCCACACGCTTGAGCAGCATTTCAAGGCGTTCAAGGTCTTCGACACTGCGGACTTTGGCCGTCGGCCCCACAGGCACGTCGATCAACACATGGGTGGACCCGGCCGCGATCTTCTTGGAGAGAATGGACGCCACAAGCTGGGCATCGCTGTCGACGTCCAGTGCCCTTTCCACTCGAATCAAGACGTCGTCCGCCGGGCTGAGACTCAATGCCCCGCCCCACGCGAGCGATGCCCCAACCTGCCCCACAACGCATCGCAACTCTGCCGCGCTCAGGTTGACGCGGGTGAGCGTTTCCATCATGTCGGCGGTGCCCGCAGGCGAGGTGATGGCGCGTGACGACGTTTTAGGCAGCAGCAGCCCCGCCGCCGCACAGATGGCAACGACGATAGGGCTGGTGCGATTGCCGGGCAGACCGCCCACGCAGTGCTTGTCTGCCACGACCGCGCGGTCCCACTGCAGACGCTCTCCGGAGTCGACCATCGCTTGTGTGAGGTCGATGGTCTCCTTGATGGTCATGCGACCAGATGCGCAGGCACTCAGGAATGCCGCGATATGGACATCGGCATAACGCTCATGCGAGATGTCAGCAATGATCTCCTGCAATTGCTTGGCGTCCAGATGCCCGCCATAGATCTTGGCCCGCAGGGCGCGCAGCGACTCAAGCGACGGCGCGTGCCTGACGCAGACTTCGTCACCCGGGCGCGCCATCAACGAATCGACCGCGCTGGCTGACAGGCTCACCTCATGCTTTTCCAGCAACCCCGAGCCCACGAGGTTCAGCGTGGCGATCAGCGATCGCTGCCCGATCTGGACTTCTACGCGGGCCTGCGCGGCAAAGCCCTCGGACCGGCAGATCGCGCTGTCCGGGTGCATGTAGATGACGTGCTCCTGCCACGTGTCAATGCCAAGCGCCTTGAACCTGAGGCATCCCGGCGGCGCAACGGGTGCGTCAACCGAGGGCATGGAGATGGTGGTCATGACAGGCACGTCAGCCAGCGAAACGGAAGTGCCCGCTGTGCAGCGTGATCTCCTTGGAACCTGTTTGCTCGAACAGAAGGCGTGCAACTTCTTCGATATCTCCGCGGTGCACCTTGAACGCGCTCAGCAGATCGTCCGACCGGCAGGAAAGCGCACCAAAATGATCCTCGAGGGCTTCCGCCGTGATTGCGTAGCTTGCGGAGCAGCCATCGACCGACGCGCGGCATTGCAGGCGCGGCCCTGCTGCGCAGTATGTCGGGTCGTCAGGCAGGAACCTGATCTGTTTCATGATGGCCTCCAGATACGAAAGCGCCCCGGTCAAACAAGCATCTGTTTGCTCAAAGGCAGGGGTAGATCAAACATGCGTGAAATGGCATCGACCAGCGGCCCTGTCAGTGCAATCTGGTTCGAAGGATGCGGGATCGTGTCGCACGTGACCACCTCGGCGCTGGCCGCACACAGCTGGCTGTACGCGTCGGCGGCGAACACAGCATGCACTCCTACGCATACCGGCTGCGGTTTGCCGGCGCGCTGCAGCAAGCCTGCGGCCGCAAGCATCGTGCGCCCGGTCGAGATGATGTCGTCGACGAGTACCGGCACACACCTTGGTGGAATGTTCGGCAACTCAGTCACTTCCACGTGCCACGCACTGTGTCGCGTCTTGGTCAATGCTGCCCATGGGGCCCCGCACATGCCTGCTACTTGCTCGACCCACTGCCTGCTTTCCTCGTCAGGCCCGATCAGGAACGGCGCCTGTACATGGGTCTGAATCCATTCGGCAATGGCAGGGGCGGCTTCCACGGCGACCGTCGGCACGCGATAGACCTCCGACAAATGCGAAATGCGATGCAAGTGCGGATCCACCGTGACAAGCCAGTCGAACACGGGATTGAGCAAGGCGGCAAAGTGTTCCGCAGCGCGAATCTCGCCCGCATTGAAGATGACATCCTGCCGCATATACGGCAGGTACGGCGCAATCAGGCCAACGCGGCGCGCCCCGCCCTGGCGTGCGGCAATTGCCAGCCAGAGCAGTGGCAAGAGCTTCTCGTCGGGATGATCGAGTGTGCAGACAATGGCCACTTCTGCGCCGTGCACGGGCGTGTAAAGCCGCACGTACGACTCTCCGTCGGGAAAGTGGGTCACTGCGGCATGCCCCAACTCCGCGCGCAGCGGAATGGCAAGTCGCATGGTGGCGGTGTCGCAGCCGGGCATGGCAATGAGCACACGCTGCGGGTCCAGGGCAACGGTCGGGGCGGTCATGCACCCTCCAGTTCGTAGGACTGGCGGTACTCCGGCATGCGGACCGGCCACTGCAATTCATGCTCGATCCGCTGGCGCAAGGCGTCGCTGGCGGCTGGCTCGCCATGCACGATGAAGGTCTGCTGTGGCGGCCGCGTGAAGCCCCGTAACCAGGTCATCAGTTCATTGGCATCCGCGTGGGCGGACAGATTCTGGATCTGCTCAACCGAGGCTCGGATGGCAACCTCGCGTCCGTGCACGCGCAACGCCCTTTGACCGGCCAGCAGCGCGGCGCCCCGCGTGCCGGCGGCCTGGAAGCCCGACATCAGGATGGCGTTGCGCTTGCCGCCGCCAAAGCTCTTGAGGTGATGCAGCACCCGCCCGCCGGTTGCCATGCCGCTTGCCGCAAGAATGATCTTGGGCGCGCGATCGTTCCCCAGATGCCTCGACTGTTCAGGGCTCTGCACCGGAATGGCCAATGCACAGGCGGCCTGGCAGTCGGCAGCCTCGATATGCAGATCGTCAATATGATGCGCAAACACCCCCGTCGCCAGTTCGGCCATCGGGCTGTCGAGGTAGATCGGCACATGTGGAATCCGATGCTCGCGGATCAGCATGTAAAGGCAATACAGAAGCTCCTGCGTACGCCCCACAGCGAAAGCCGGAATCAGCAGCGTGCCGCCCTGCCCGATGGTCCGCTGCACAACCTGCTCGAGTGCATCGAGCGGGTCCCCCTCCGGATGCACGCGATCGCCATAGGTCGATTCGACCAACAGGGTATCGGCCTCCGCAATGGGCTCGGGTGGCCGCATGACGGGATCGACCTGCCGCCCCAGGTCGCCGGAGAAGACAATGCGGCGCCCCTCGGTCAGCAATGTTGCCGTGGCCGCACCGATGATGTGTCCTGCACGGTGGAACTCGGCTTCCACGCCGTCGGCAACGGAGAAGCGCTCGCCATAGCCGACGGGATGCAGCCGGCGTAACGCCCTGGCGGCGTCCTTTTCGTCATAGAGCGGCAACGCGGGATGATGGCGCGAGAACCCTTCGGCATTCGCGTACTGTGCATCCTCCTGCGCAAGCCGAGCGCTGTCAGGCAGCAGGATGTTGCACAGTTCAGCCGTGCCTTTCGTGCAATAGACCGGACCATGAAACCCATTGCGCACGAGCAGCGGCAGGTAGCCGCTGTGGTCGATATGGGCATGCGTGAGCACGACCGCATCGATGTGATGCGGGTTGACGGCAAGCTTGTCCCAGTTGCGCAGACGCAGCGACTTGTAGCCCTGAAACAGCCCGCAGTCGACCATCACACGGTGCGCGCCGGTCTCAAGCACATACTTTGAGCCCGTCACCGTGTCGGTTGCGCCGAGAAATTGCAGCCGCATGCCACAGACCCCTGGCGCCTAGCGAATCGTGATGCGCTGCTGTGGAGAGGCGTCCTTCTTGGGCAGCGTCACACGCAGCAGTCCGTTTTCGTACGTGGCGTCGACCTTGCTCTCATCGACTGCCGCATCCAGCGTGAACATGCGCTGCATGGTGCCGCTGTAGCGCTCGCTGCGGATGATGCGTTCGCCTTCCTTCTCTTCGGAAGTGCGCTCCACCTTGGCCGAGATCATGACCGTACCGCGATCGACCGTCACGTCGATATCTTCCTTTTTCGCACCCGGGATTTCTGCGACAACGCTGTATGCCTTGTCAGACTCCGTCACATCCACCTTGAATGGCAGCACGCTATCCATGCTGCCGCGAACCGAGCGCAGAAGCCCCTGGAAGATATCGCCAACCGGTTCAATGGCGAACGGGTCATAACGCTTGAGTTGACTCATGACTGCCTCCTGATGAGTGATCCCAGGGTTCCTGGGGTCAATAGATTCATCGTGGCACGGCAGTGCCGGAGCGCCTTGCGGCAGATCAACGGTGGCGCACGGTAGCCGTCGCAAGCGCGGCCTGGGACTCGCATCAAGCACATCGCTTCTGAGGTGCCGGCTGCCGTGTCAGGCTTTCCTGACATGGAAACCCGCGGCTCCGACAGCATTCTCAGCGCAGCCTGCATGACGCCGGCGTGTGCACTGCCAATACTGGTGGCACACCACCAAACAGCGCAGCATCTTGTCGCATCGCCCCCCTAGAACTCGACAACGCCCAGCCAGTACAACGGAGCGCGCCATGAGCCGGAACATCGAATGCATCGCCCTGTGGAATGCGCCGCAAGACCTCGCCGCTTTTGACACTGCGCTTCCTGTTGGCGCACACCTTGTAGCGGACCGCCATGGGTACGAACACCACGGCATCTATGTCGGCAATGGGCAGGTCATTCACTACGCCGGCTTCTCGCGCCGTCAGCGCCGCGGGCCGGTGGAGCGCATCTCCATTGGCTGCTTTGCATGCGGTTTTGCAGTGACCATCCAGCGCGACGCCAGCCCCTGCTACGACGGTGAAGAAGTCGCCCGCCGTGCCGGTTCACGCCTGGGGGAGCGCAATTATCGGCTGCTGACCAACAACTGCGAGCACTTCTGTTCGTGGTGCCTGTTCGGAGAATGCCGCAGCGCACAGGTGGAGGCGTGCCTGAAAAGCCCCGTGCGAGCTGCGCGCACGCTATTCAAGCTGATGCTGCTGGCGCTTTCGACCGAATGTCGGACCGCACACCCGCAGGCTCGGGCCGCGTGACACCGGAGAACTCCATGCCCCAATGCAATACCTCGTTGCGCGAGCTGGTCACCAAGTGGTTTGGCCTGAGCGATATGCCGCATCTGCGAATCACGCGCCTGCATTGCCCCGGCGTCGATTGCGGCTGCGTGCGGGCGGAGCTGACGACATCCGCCCGCCCGCTTGCCATCGTCTTCTTTCGTCACCAGGCGGGCTGCTGGAGGTTGTTTCCGCCATCGCCCACACGCCGCCGATAGTGGCAACGTAAGTTTTCCTGCTGTAAGCCGACCCCAACTTGCGGGTGGGTTGATCCGCATCAACCGTCATTCCGGCTCAGGCACGAACATCAAGGTTCGATCCGGATGCCGGTTGACGCACGACCAAGCGAAGGTGAACACGTGAAAGAGAGTATGCAGCCACGGCAGCAAAGGTTCTCGCTCTGGTACGCCGTCATCGTCGCGTTGACCATGCTGGCGTTCCAGACGCTGTTCATGTCCGAGCAGGTCGACACACTCCCCTACAGCGACTTCAAGGCCCTACTGCATGCGGGCAAGATCAAGGACGTCGCCATTGGTGACCAGGACATCACCGGCACGTTCTCGACGGAAGGCGTCGAGGCGTTGCTGACGCAGCAGCAAGTCGATGCCATCCACCGTACGGGCAAGGGCGACCATCCTTTCCAGACCCTTCGCGTGAATGACCCGGCTCTTGTTCAGGAGCTGGAGGCGGCAAAGGTGCGCTTTGTCGGTCGGCCGGACAACAAATGGTTGAGCACCCTCTTGTCGTGGGTTGTGCCTGCGCTCCTGTTCTTCGCGGTTTGGAACTTCCTGATCCGGCGCATGGGCGGGGCCGCCGCCGGTGGGCTGATGGAAATCGGTAAGAGCAAGGCAAAGGTCTACATGCAAAAGGAAACCGGCGTGACCTTCGCCGACGTTGCCGGCATCGATGAAGCCAAGGACGAGCTGTCGGAAATCGTGAGCTTTCTGAAAGAGCCACTGCGGTATCAGCTCCTGGGCGGCAGGATTCCCAAGGGCGTGTTGCTTGTGGGGGCACCCGGCACGGGCAAGACGCTGCTTGCCAAGGCAGTTGCCGGTGAAGCAGGCGTGCCTTTTTTCAGCATGAGCGGGTCGGAGTTTGTCGAGATGTTCGTTGGTGTAGGTGCCGCACGCGTGCGGGATCTGTTCAGCCAGGCCGAATCCATGGCGCCATGCATCATCTTTATCGATGAACTCGATGCCCTGGGCAAGACGCGTGCGTTCAACCTGGTTGGTGGCAATGAAGAGCGCGAGCAGACGCTGAACCAGCTTCTGGTCGAAATGGACGGCTTTGACAGCAACAAGGGCGTCATCATCATGGCCGCGACGAACCGGCCCGAAATACTTGACCCTGCGCTGCTTCGTCCTGGCCGGTTTGACCGTCATGTCGCCCTGGACCGTCCGGACCTCAAGGGGCGAGAGCAGATCCTCAAGGTCCACGCCAAAAACGTCACGCTGGGGGCCGATGTCGACCTAGGCAAGATTGCCGCCCGAACACCGGGCTTTGCCGGCGCCGACCTGGCCAACCTCGTCAACGAGGCGGCGCTTCTTGCGGCGCGCGAAGGTAAATCCGCCGTCGAGACCACCGACTTTGACCAGGCGCTTGACCGCATCGTTGGCGGCCTGGAGAAGAAGAACCGCGTGATGAACGCCACGGAAAAGGAGACCATTGCGTACCACGAAGCCGGCCATGCCATCGTGGCCGAGCACCGCCCCCTGGCCGATCGCGTTTCGAAGGTTTCCATCATTCCAAGAGGCATCGCGGCCCTGGGCTACACGCAGCAGACACCTACGGAGGACCGCTATCTCCTCAAGCACAGCGAATTGCTGGACCGGCTCGACGTGCTGCTGGGCGGCTACGTTGCCGAGCAGATCGTGTACCACGATGTATCGACCGGTGCGCAAAACGACTTGCAACGCGCCACTGACATGGCCCGCCAGATGATTACCCAGTTCGGCATGAGTGAACAGCTCGGACTGGCGACCTATGAGCAGACGCCCAACCCGCTACTCGCCGGCACAGGCTTGATGCAGCGCGAGCGCAAGGAATATAGCGAAGACACAGCCCAGTTGATCGATGCGGAAGTGCGCAAGGTGTTGTCCGATGCCAGCGCACGCGTGACCGCAACACTGGAAGGCCAGCGTGCCAAACTGGACGCTTTGTCGCGTATGTTGCTGGACAAGGAGGTGGTTGACCGCCACGACCTCGACATGATTCTGGCTGGCAACGTGACCCCAATGCCGCCCCCGAAGGCAGAAGCGGGCTCCCCCGCCAGCGTTCCAGCGCTAGTGCCCGCGCAACAGCCGCATTCACGGTAACAGCGCCGTGGTCAATGGCTCGATGGCGGAGGTTTCGTCCAGATGGATCAGCGCGTCAAACTGGGCACCGATGGCGGCATCGAAGTAGTGCGAGGCGTACTCGGTTTTCGGCAGGTACAGCACACCGATTGCCCGCTCCAGCAGCGGCTCATGGAACACATCTGCCGCCGCATCGCCAAGCGGCAGGAGGAAGCGATCCAGCCCGGTGCTATGGAACACATGTTCCCAACTGTCCGGCCGCGCGGGGCGCACCCATTTCCGCTCGGCCTCGCCGCCCCACTCGGATGCGGCGCATACATGGCCCGTATAGGTGGTAAAGCCGACAAGCAATGCGGCGCCTCCCACCCGCTCACGCACGAGCTGTCCAAGGTTCCACTCATGCCGGCTGGCGGACTCCGTTGCCCGCGCATCGCCCACATGCGAGTTGTGCGCCCACACGACGACCCGTCCGTCGCCGCCTCGGCGCTGCCGGTATGCAGCCAAACCAAACAGCGTTTGTGCCATGTGCGCATCGCGCAGGTTCCACGTATTGACGCGGTGCCCGAATGATTCGCGGTAGTACGCTTCTGCGTTGACGACAACGATGGCGTTCTGCTCGGCAAAGAAATGCGAGTCGATGGCAGCGATCCCGTCCTGCTCGATCAGCCTGGCCTCGCTTGCCCGAAGCCGACGCAGTTGCTCGACCACCTCGCGTTGCGCTGGCAGCCTCAAACCTGCGGCGGCTTCGTAGCCGTACGTCATGGGTTCACGCACATGGTCCAGTGCCGCGTAGTGCATGCGCGCCACCGCTGCCTGCTCGGGGTCGGTCTTCTGCAGGTATTCGATGACGGCCTCGGCAGACCGGTACAGGCTGTACAGATCCAACCCATAGACGCCCACACGTTCTGAGGCAGCAAGGGCCGTATTGTGCTCATGCAGCCAGGTGATGAAGTCGAGCATCTCCGGGTTGCGCCACATCCACTCCGGAAAACGCTGGAAATCGCCTAGCGCCTCGGTAGCGGTGTCTGCGCCCTCGCCCTGGACATAGCGGTTGATGCGCCACACGTCCGGCCAATCCCCCTCGATGGCGACAGCGTCAAAGCCGCCTTGCACAATCAGCTGCCGTGTGATGTCTGCGCGTGACTGATAGAACTCGCGTGTTCCGTGCGTAGCCTCGCCAAGAAGAACGTAGCGCTTTCCCTTTGCCATCTCCAGCAGGGGGGCGTAGTCGGCAGCGCTTCCGGTGAGGCGGCTGGCCGCTTCGCGGACACCAAGAAAAGGCGTGAGAGGGGCAGACATGGGCGACGGACTCCACGGATGCAGCGGCAGTATCTGCAGTCTAGGCAGCGCTGATACACGTCGATTGCGCTATCTCAAGCGACGATCCACTCGGCATTGCGGCGCAACTCGACTCGAGTCTGGCCCGATGAGAGCTGCTGCACGCAGAGTTGATTCAGCCCAAAGTGCGCCGCGCTGCGGGAGGTACTCTGAGAATTGTCCACCGCGACTGCGTTGCAGATTCTGGTCTGCAGCAGGCCGGAGGAACTCGCCCTCATAGGAGTCAACATGAAACAACGCTCTCAATCCGAACGAGTGCGGCCGGCACGCTGGAGCCCATTTGCCGTCGAGCCGATCCACAACCGGTATCGGCAACCAGACAAGGCACCCGCGGCAAGCTGCTGCCCAGTCTGCGGTGCTGTCTACCTCAAGGGCCGCTGGTTATGGCGCAGTCCACCGCCCGGAGCCACTTCGTTGATCTGCTCTGCATGCCAGCGTGCCGCCGACCAGATGCCTGCGGCTAGAATCCACCTCTCGGGGGACTTTGAGGCGGCCCATCGGGAGGAGATCCTGACACTCGCACGCCACCGCGAGGCAGATCTGCGGGCAGATCATCCGATGGAGCGCATCATGGCCATCGAATCCACGAGCAGCGGCACTGACATCCTGACGACCGGGTTTCATCTGGCGCGCGACATCGGCCACGCAATCCACCATGCATTCCACGGGCACCTGACATTTGACTATGGCAACGCCGAAACCGAACTGCACGTGAAATGGAGCCGGTAGCGCCGAGGGGGCGTTCCGTAGCGCCCCCAGCCGCCTAGCCGACAGACCGATCATCCATACAACGGATCATCGCCGGCCTTGCGAGCCAAGCGGCGCTTCAACAGCGGTCAATCAGGCCGAGGCAGGTGCGACTCAAGTCAATGAGACCTCTGCGAAGCGCTGCTCGATTTCGGCGGCGCTGCCAAGTTCGGTACCGGCATGGCTCAACGCGGCTGCGGCGGCGGCCATGCCGTACCGAAATGCCTCTCGCATGCCTGCATCGCGGTTTAGCGCCCACACCATTCCGCCCACGAAGCTGTCACCTGCCCCAATCGTGCTGAGAATTGACGTTCCGACAGCACCCGAGCGGACAACCTCTTCCTGCGTGACGAGCATGGCGCCGCCCGCACCCAGGGTGAGCGCGACCACCTGCGCGTGCCCCTTGCGGACAATCTCCCGCGCAGTCTGCATGCAATCCGCTTCCGTCTCCAGCGCGTGCCCCGTCAGTTGCCGAAGCTCGTTCAGGCTCGGCTTGATCAGGTATGGCGTATGCGGCAACGCAGCACGCAATGCCGGACCGGCGGTGTCCAGTACGACGCGGCTACCGCGCGCCTTGGCCCTGTCAATGACCCATGCATAGAAATCGTCGGCAACCCCAAGTGGCAGGCTTCCGCTCAGCACCAGGTAGCGCGGCGCTGGTTGCAGCGCATCGAGGTGGTCCAGGCAGCGCTGCCATTCCGCCTCCAAGACGACCGGCCCCGGCATGACGAACCGGAACTCCCGGTGGCTGCACAGTTCCGTCACGGAAAAATTCTCTCGCGTCTCTCCTTCGATCCCGAGGGCTGCGAACGATAAGCCCTCTGCCGACAGGAGACGCGCCAATCGCTCGGCCACCGGACCGCCGGCAAGGTAGATGGCGAGGCAATCCCCGCCCAGGCGATGGACAACGCGGGCGACGTTGATTCCGCCCCCTCCAGGGTCACAGCGGGCCGGTGCGCAGCGCATCTTGTGCGTATCCGTCAAGCGCTCCACCGACGTGGCGATATCGATTGCGGGATTGACCGTGAGCGTGACGATTTCCGGCATTGCACACCTCCAGGGGGCACGACTGGCAGCATGACAGTGCCAACGTGTCCAGGCGATTTTTCTGGGCGCAGGGTAATCGGCCCTCGTTTGATACGGCACAAAACCAGCGCCATCCATCATGCCAGTATTGATTCGACTGGCCGAGTCACCCTTGCTGCTTGTCGTCCCAGGTTAGGGATCGGCTTGAAAATATAGGAGACGCAATCGCCATGAAGACCGCATCACAAAACCACGGGCACCTCACCGCGAAAGAGATCAGAGAGATCATCGGCCCGTTCGAGATGGAGGTGTTGACTCGTATTCTTGCGATTGATCCGACCATCGAGGATGTGCAGATCGCCTACAAGTGGCTTCGCTCAGACGAGCATCTCGTTCGCGGCATGAATATCGAACTCACTGGTAAGGCCAAGACGATCTATGAGCTCCTTGACGCCGAGTTTCCGGACTTCGACGCATTCGGGCATGGCGCCTAGGTTCCTCTTGCAACAATCCGTCGAACCCGCACCGAAAGGGAGGCCGTCATGGTCAACGACACCGCGCACGTTGTCTGGCTCGAAAATCTCCGGCGGACCGATGTTCCACGGGTCGGCGGCAAGAATGCGTCGCTCGGCGAGATGCTGGCCAACTTGGCGGGACGGGGCGTCAACGTTCCGCCGGGCTTTGCACTGACAGCCGATGCTTTCAGGCAATTCATAGAGGCAAATGATTTGCAGCCGGTCATCTTCTCGGCGCTCACCGACCTCGATGACAGCAAGCTTTCCCTGGCCGAAGCGGGACTTGCCATCCGACGCGCCATGCTTCGCGGTGAATGGCCAAAAGAGACGGCGCGGGCAATCCGTCTTGCTTACGATGAACTGAACCGCCGAACAGGGCAATCCGACTTGGACGTTGCCGTGCGATCCAGCGCAACGGCCGAGGATCTGCCAGAAGCAAGCTTCGCTGGGCAGCAAGAGACCTATCTCAACATCAAGGGCGAGCGCGCCCTGCTTGACGCCTGCCGGCGCTGCTACGCGTCGCTTTTCACCGACCGGGCGATCAGCTACCGCCAAGCGAAGGGAATCGACCATCTGAAGGTCGCGCTGTCGGTCGGTGTCCAGCGCATGGTGCGATCGGACCTTGGGGGCGCCGGCGTCATGTTTTCCATCGATACCGAGACGGGCTTTGACAAATCGGTCCTGATCAATGCGGCCTGGGGTCTTGGCGAAAACGTGGTTCAGGGAGAAGTCGATCCCGATGAATATGAGGTCTTCAAGCCGCTGTTGTCGGAACCGTCGCTATCGCCCATTGTCGGGAAAAAGCTTGGCGGAAAAAGCCTCAAAATGATCTGCACAACCGACAACGAGCAGCCGACGAAGAACGTCCCCACCTCGAAAGCCGAGCGTGCGGCTTTCGTCCTGAGCGACCACGATATCCTGGCTTTGTCTCGCTGGGCCTGCGTGATCGAACAGCACTATGGCCAACCGATGGACATTGAATGGGCAAAGGACGGGCTCACCGGCGAGGTGTTCGTCGTGCAAGCCCGCCCGGAAACGGTCGAGTCACGTCGTGAAGCCAGTGCGGTAAGGACGTGGCATATCAAGAAGGCAGGCCGCAAGATCCTCTCCGGTGTCAGCATCGGCGAAGCCATCGCCGCCGGCAAAGTCTGCATCATCGAAAGCCCCAGCGACATGGGGCGTTTCGTCGACGGCGCCATCCTGGTCACCCAGACGACGGATCCGGATTGGGTGCCCGCCATGC
>NVTD01000042.1 GCA_002401445.1 Candidatus Wolfebacteria bacterium
CGGGGCGCGCGTCGCCAGCGTGTGTTCGGGCAGCCTGCTGCTGGCCGCCACGGGCTTGCTGAACGGCCGGCGCGCCACCACCCACTGGAGCCGCAGCGAGCAGTTCGCGCGCGCGTTCCCGCAGGTGCAGCTCGAACCGGACCACATCTACGTAAACGACGGCCCCATCTGGACCAGCGCCGGCATCAGCGCCGGCATCGACCTGGCGCTCGCGCTCATCGCCGAAGACCTGGGCGAGCGCCTGGCACGCGCGGTGGCGCGGCAGTTGGTCGTGTACTACCGCCGGCCGGGCGGGCAGTCGCAGTTTTCCGCGCTGAATGAGATGGATTCGGCACGCGGCCGCTTCAAGCCGCTGCTCGACCACGTGCGGCGCAACCTGGGCGCACCGCACCGCGTGGGCGATCTGGCCGAGCACGCCTGCATGAGCCCGCGCCATTTCGCCCGCGCATTCCAGGTCGAAACCGGTCTCACCCCTGCAAAGGCCGTGGAAAAATTGCGCGTTGAGGCGGCCCGCGCCGCGTTGGAAAGCGGGGCCGTCTCCATGCAACGGGTGGCCACCGAGTGCGGATTTGGCGATACCGAGCGCATGCGCCGCAGTTTTCAGCGCTTGCTGGGCGTGCCGCCGTCTTCGTTGCGCGCACGGTAAGACAGCAAACACCCGCGTCACTCCGCCATTTGGCTTCCTCAGGCCTGAACTTTGCGTCCGTGCTGCAACGCCGCCCGACACCGACAAGACAGGGCGCAAACCACGCACACAAGGAACCTAAGGAGCCAAGGAGGAGATGCGTATGGACACCCGGGAAATGCTGGCCATCGTGGGCGTCACGCTGGCCGTGATCACTGCGTATTCGCTTGCCCGCGATCTGACCGACGAGCCGCTGGGCCTGCACGCGCCGCAAACCGGCCTGATGCACGTGCAAGCGCAGGTGAGCGCGCCGCATCGGTGACGCGCACTGCGCGCAAAGGGCAACCCGCATTCCTGATCGAATGGCCGCGGCGCCTGGTAGAAGACATCGCGTCGACCTCCGCCTGCATGGCGCCGATGCGCTCTACAGCGGCGCCTATGCCGATGCCGCGCTCGACCGCTGGGCCGATCGCATCCCCTGATAACGATAAAAAGGTCGAAGCGCCTTCCGATACCCGGCGCCTGCTCGAACGGCTGGGTCTTGCCGAGTGAAACGGCGGCTCGCGCCTGAGCGCTAACGCTCAGCCCGCCTTCGCCCGCTGGCGCTTCGTCCGCCTGATGGCCGATGGGTGGACGACCACCGTATCCTCCGGTGCCAGCGCGCGCCCGTCCTGCGCATGGAGTTCAAGGCGAGGCACCGGCTTACCCGTTGCCTTGTCGACGAGTACAACGTGCGCCTCATCCGGCGCAAAGCAGAACGCTTCACCCCACTGCCGCAGCGCCACCAGCAGCGGAAACAGCGCGCGCCCTTTCTCGGTCAGCACGTAGTCCTGATACGCGCTGCCGTCGGACGCCGGCACCGTCTCGAGAATGTCGTGCGCGATGAGGTTGCGCAGGCGCACCGCCAGGATGTTCTTCGACAGTCCGAGACTGCGCTGAAACTCACCAAAGCGGCGCAGGCCGTCAAACGCATCGCGAACGATCAGCAGCGACCACCCGTCGCCAATGGCGTCCAGCGGCCTGGCGACGCCGCAAAGAGAATCCGCGTGGCTCGTACGTTTGACCATCTGCATCGCGCATACCGTGCGCGCCCTCACATTGAATGTGGTTGCAATATAAAACCTCGACTGCTATAACGCAACGGTTTCATTTTGCAACCACATGAATGAAGAGAGGCACGGCATGCGTACTGATACGTTCGATGGGATGTACCCCTATGCACCTCGCTTTACCGATGCACCGGGCTTTCCGATGCATTACGTGGACGAGGGACCCGCCGATGGCGAAGTCGTCCTGTGCCTGCATGGCGAGCCCACATGGGGTTTCCTCTTCCGGCACCTGATCGCGGTGCTGCGCGACACCCACCGCATGGTGGTGCCCGACCATATGGGCTTCGGCAAGAGCCGAACGCCGCCATCACGCAGCTACTGGCTGCAAGACCACATCGACAACCTTGAGCGCTTCGTGCTCGCGCTGGACCTGCGCGATATCACGCTCGTCATGCACGACTTTGGCGGACCAGTCGGGATGGGGTTGGCCTCACGGCATCCGGACCGCATGCGGCGCATTGTCAGCGTCAATGGGCCGACGCCGTTCGGGCAGGCGACGCTGGGTGAACGTCTGGCCGCCAATGCGGCGGTATCGCCGTGGTTTCAGTGGATCGTGCGGGCCGAATCCGAGGGGCGTCTTGAAGCCGTACTGGGTGAACTCGGCTTCAATATCCTCAGCACCTTGAAGCTCAATGGCTTTGAAGACCACCGGCTCATCAACGATGCGTGGTTGCAGGCGTACGGCGCGCGCTTTGCGACGCCGGCAGACTGCGCGGGTGCCCTCGGCTGGGCCAAAGGCTTTGCTACCGGCGCGCATCGTTTTGAACTGCCGGACGCTGCAGCGCGCCGTGCCATTGTCACCAAACCCGCCATGGCGATCTGGGGCATGGCCGATCGCACGTTGCATGCGGAACACTTCCTGCCGCTGTTCAGCGAGCTGTTTCCGGATGCACCGGTGCATCGGTTGCCTGGCGTTGGGCATTACAGCCTGGAAGATGCACCCGATGCGATTGCCGATCGCATCGCTACGTTTCTCGTGCAAACGTGATGGCGTCGCATTCGCTGGCTGCCACCCAACCGCGTATCCGGCGCCCGACCGCAGGCGACGCTCAGTCGCGAGTCCGGGCACGGCCGCCCGACCCCGCCCCAACAGCGCCTACGAGCGCCAGCGGGCGGGGCGTTTTTCCAGGAAGGCATCGATGCCCTCGCCGGCGTCTTCATCCATCATGTTGCGGGCCATGACATCGCCTGCGTAAGCATAGGCATCGCCAAGCGGCATCTGCCGTTGCCGGTAGAACATCGCCTTGCCATAGCGGATGGCGGTGGGGCTCTTCGACACGATGTCCGCCACCTTGCGGGCAACCGCGTCATCCAGGTCCGCCGCCGGCACAGCCTCGTTGATCAGGCCCCAGTCGGCCGCCGTGGCCGCATCGATAAAGCGGCCAGTCACCAGCATGTCGAACGCGCGCTTGGCGAGCACGTTGCGCGATAACGCCACCGCCGGCGTCGAGCAGAACAGGCCGACGTTGATGCCCGACACCGCAAACCGCGCCGCATCCGAGGCAATGGCCAGATCGCAACTGCCGACCAACTGGCAACCCGCCGCCGTTGCCACGCCATGCACGCGCGCAATGACCGGCACCGGCAGCGCCTGAATGGCCTGCATTACCAAGCTGCAGCGCGCAAACAGCGCCCGGTAATACGCAAGCTCCGGCGTGCCGCGCATTTCACGCAGGTCGTGCCCGGCACAGAACGCCTTGCCCTCGGCGCCAAGCACTACGCAGCGCACCGTCGCATCTTGTGCAATGTCGTCCAACACGCGCTGCAGCGCATCGAGCATGGCTTCAGACAACGCGTTGAACTGCAGGGGCCGATTCAGCCGCAGGGTGACGACGCCGTCGTGGTCGTCGCGCAGAACCAGTGCGTCGTTCGTGGCGGGGGTTGCAGTGGCGGCAGTGGTGGAATGAGGTTGCATGCGCACTCCTTTGCAGGGCGGTGCCGTGGGGTGGCCACCAGTCTATTCCCGCACAGCGCAAGCCGCACTCGGGCGTTCCCCGTAACACCCTGCTGGCCGCCAGCGGCACCAGGCCTGAGAGTTCTACCCCTTCGCCGCGTTGACATCGGGCAGGCCGCTGACTATCACGCGTCTATAGCAGGGGTTGCACCCGGGCTGCGCAGTCGCACAGCAAGTCACACACAAGCGAACGAGTGACAGAGTCACCGCAAGGGGGCCAACGTGATGTCGGAAACGCTGGACATGCAGCGAGGCTTGTTGCTGAACCTCTCGCCAGGACGCCGGACGTACTGGATGGCGCAGGCAGTGGCCATACTGTCGCTGGTGGTGCTGGTGTCGGCCGTGCCGTTGGCCAAGGTGCAGTTGGCGCAACTTCCATCGTTCGTGCCGATCTACGAATCGGCCCTCATCCTCAATGACCTGATTACCGCCGCGCTGCTCTTCGGGCAGTTCGCCATCACGCGGTCGCGTGCGATGCTGGCGCTCGCCAGCGGCTACCTGTTCACGGCCGCCACGGCGGTGGGGCACCTGCTGTCATTTCCGGGGCTGTTCGCATCCGGCGGCCTGCTGGGCGCCGGGCCACAGAGCACCGCCTGGATCTACATGTTCTGGCACACGGGCTTTCCGCTGTTTGTCATCGCTTACGCCGTGCTCAAAAGCCGCGAAGAGCGCGAGCCCGGCCGCTTCCCAGTCCACACGCTGACGCGGCAAGCGGCGCTGGCCACCGTGGCGGCCGTGCTGGGCGCGTCCATCGCCTGCGTGTTACTTGCCACCGTGGGCGATCACCTGCTGCCCACCATCATGGCCGCCAACCGCTACACGCGCACCATGGGCATCGTGGCGGGCGGCACGTGGTGCTTTTGCGTGGCTGCGCTGGTCGCGCTCTGGCGCAGCCGCCCGCACCTGACGCTCGATGTCTGGCTGATGGTGGTGCTGTGCGTGTGGATCTGCGATGTCGCGCTCAGCGCCGTATTCAATGGCGGGCGGTATGACCTGGGGTTCTATGCCGGCCGCATGTTCGGGCTGTTGGGTGCGAGCTTTGTGCTGCTGCTGTTGCTGATCGAGAACACGGTGCTGCACTCCCGGTTGGCAGCGGCGCGCGCGGAACTCAAGCGGCTGGCGGCGAGTCATGTGGCGGATGGGGAGCGGTGACGCATCGACGCGGTGATGCGGTTGTGCCGCGCTACGCCCGCAGCACTTGCGTGGCCCGCGCCGGCATCGACATTGCCGCCACCCCCACCACCACACACGCCAGCCCGATCCACGCTGAAGGCGGCAACGATTCCCCCAGAAACACCACGCCGATCGCTACCCCGATCGGCACGCGCAGATAGGCCTGCGCAGTCGTACCGATCGCGCCGAGCGTTTGAATGAGCCGGAAGTAAATGGCAAACGCGAGGGCCGTAGAGAACACCGCCAGCGCCACCAACGCCATCAGCGAACGCGCAGAAGGCTGAAGTGCCCAAGGATGATCCACAAGCAGACTGGTGGGCGTCAGTACCAACGCGCCCATCAGCAACGAACCGGTAGCAGGCGCCGCAGGGTGCAGCCCCTTGAACGACCGGCCGTAGATGGCCGCGCCTGCGTAGCACGCCGTGGCCGCCAGGATGGCCAGTTGCGCAACGAGCTGGCCTCCCAGCCCATCGAGCGCGCTCGGCCCAATCACAAAACACGTGCCGACAAACCCGGCAATCACGCCGACCAGCTTGCGCAACGACACCGATTCGTGCCGCGTAACGAACGCCGTGGTCACAAACACCATCACGGGCGACGTCGAATTCAGGACGGTCGCCAGACTCGCGCCAACCGAGCGCTCGGCCCAGGCGATGAGCGTGAACGGCACGACGCTGTTGAGCAGCGCCTGCACGCCGAAGCGCATCCAGACCTGCCTGTCTCGGGGCATGCGGATATTGCCGCTGCGCATCCACGCCAACAGCAGCGTCGCCGCGATCAACGTTCTGGCGGCGATGAAGGTGAGCGGCGGAATGGTCTCCACGCCCACCCGAATGAACGTGTACGACGCGCCCCACAAGGTCGACAGCGTGAGCAGCAGGGCCAGATCAGTGACGTGGCTGGATGCGGGCGTGGTGGTATGCGGCACGGAGTGCCCTCCTGTTTGGCGGTCAGGCTGCCGCCACTCGATACAGGAGGATCGTAGCGAGGCTGGGCGCTGGGTGTGCGGGAAACGGTTTGGTGTGGGGCGAAGTGTGGGCGTGGGGCAGCAGACGCACACAGACCGTTGTTAAGTTGGGATGACCTTTCCGTGTCCCGTTGCAGAGCCCCGCTTGGTACGAGTCGCGGGCTTCTTGCTTGTAGGCTTGTTTGCACCGCCATTTCGGGACGCGCTCACCTTTGCACCTTTCGCTTTGGCGTTGGCCCCACGCTTGCCGGACTCCACATTCTCTTTGGATACGGCGGGCTTGGCCTGCAAGTGCAACCCAAGTGCCTTCATGACCTGCAGTACCGTCGAGAACGCCGGGTTCCCCTCTGCGCGCAGTGCCTTGTATAGGCTGGTACGTCCAAGGCCCGTTTCTTCTGCAATTTGAGCGATACCCTTCGCTCGAGCGATCACGCCGATCGACTCCGCGATAAAAGCGGCATCCCCCGTCTCGAGCGCCGCTGACAGAAATTCGGCCATCGTCTCTTCACTGTCCAGGTATTCGGCAGCGTCAAACTCTCCGTGATATGCGGCGCGTTCGACGCCCGCGAGTGGAGAGACCCCGGCGACCCGGGCTGGCAGGCGTGGGACCCTGCGCGGCGAGCATGGACTTGGGAAGGCAGTTCAGAAGCACTCATGCCGTCCCAGCCCATTGCAATCGATGATTATCCCGGTCCGCTCCTGATCAGCGCTGGCGAGAAAGACACAACATGGTCATCGAAGATGAGCAAGCGGCTGTCCGAACGATATGCAGCTGGAGGAAAAACGGCGGAGCAGCTCCTCTTTCCGGAAGCAGGGCACATGCTGTCGGCCAAAGCCACAATGCTTCGGGATGAGAAAATCTCGGTCTTCTTTATGCAACACTTGGCATAGCGATGCGGGTGACATTGGATGCGTGGCTCGAAAGCATAAGAACCGCAGGCACCGTGTGCGATCCGTCAATGGCACTCCTGCAGTCCACGACATCATTCACGCAGCGGTTGCCCAGCACCGCTTGTTCCGTCACAGGCAAGCCAAGCTGTTCCGTCATCTCTTCGGCTTAACATCCAGAACGCAACGCAACGCAACACAACAACGCACGTTTCAAAGGGGTAGGAGTTGTCGAAAAAGATCATCTCTCTGGTCTTGGCCTGTGCTTGCAGCATGAGCCAAGTGGCCTTCGGACAAATCTCAATGGAAGCGCCTCTGACCGACGCGCCCCAAACCGAAGCGCTCCAGGCGGAAGTCCTTCAAGCGGGCACACTGCAAGCGGAAGCACCCATGCCGGAAGCACCGCAAGCGCAAGCGTCCAGCTCCGAGCCCGCCCCAAGGGCGGAGCCCGTCGTCAAGGTCGAACAAAGCTATTGGGCGGCCGAAGGGCTGAGCGCGCGGATGCGCAAGGCGCGCGCGATCAAGCTGTATTTGATGGACCCCGCCATGGCGTCGCTCAAGGCCGTGGACGAAGCGCAACTGAAAGACGCCGGATGCGAATACAGCACCGAAGACGCCGCGCTCATCGCCAACTTTGCCGAGTCCGTGGAAAGCGCCAGCGTGCGCAGCAACTCGTTCGCGCTGCAGTTCGAGCCGCGCGAAGCCGTCTACCTGGCGCTGGGCGGCGGCAGCGAGATGAAGCTGCTGTTCGAGAAGCCCTACCCGAACCAATCGGAAGTGCTCGGGCAGATCAACGGTCAACCCGTCACGGTCAACAAGAGCCTGGTGGAAGGCCTCTATCGATGGGCTGCGAAGGTTGGCCGCGTCCGTCGTTGCGAGAGCTTTGTGGGCAAATACCGTTAAGCCGCGCACGCGCTCTCAAAGCGCGTGCACCAACGGCCGCAGGTTGGCATCCAGCACAAACTGCTGACACACGCTCGGCGCCAGCGGGCGGCTGAAGAAATACCCCTGAAACCGTTCACAGCCCAAGGCCGACAGGCGCTCAAGCTGCTGCTCCGTCTCGACGCCTTCCACCACCGTCGACAGGTTCAGCGTGCGGCTCAGGCTGGCAATACTGCGCACAATGTGTTCGTTGACGCTGCCCGCGCTCACGTCGGCCAGCGAGCGGTCGATCTTCACGGTATCCAGCGGCAGCTCGCGCAGGTAGTGCAGCGACGTATGGCCCATCCCGAAATCGTCGAGCGCGACTTTCACGCCGGCCTCGCGCAGCTGCTTCAGGTTGCCGATGGCGGTGATGTCCGGCAGCAGCATCGTTGATTCGGTGATCTCCAGTTCGAGCTGCGTGGGCGACAACCCTTCGCGATGCAGGATGTCGAGCACGTTCCGGTACAGCCTGCAGTCCAGCAACTGCCGAGGTGAGAGATTCACGGCGACCACGAAATCGTCCGGCAAGACATCGCGCCAGGCCGCGCGCTGCTGACACGCGAGCGACAGGATACGTAAGCCCAACTGATCGATCTGGCCAATGTCATCAGCCAGCGCCACGACGATCGGCGGGGCCACGCGCCCCAGCACCGGATGCTGCCAGCGCAGCAGCGCCTCGGCGCCGAACACGCGCCCGGTTGAGCAATCCACCTGCGGCTGAAACTCCAGGAAGATCTGCCCGTCTTTCTTGATGGCGCTTTCGAGATCGCTGGCCAGCGCCACCGCCATGCGGCCTTCGTCGCCGGGCAGGTCCAGACAGCGCCGGCCCTTCAGGCTCACCTCGGCCGACTCGGCAATCTGCAGCAAAGACGCAAGCACATCCTGACTGCGCCGTGCGGACAGAACATCCGCCATGCGGACAAACGGCAGGTAGATCGCCGCCCCCACCACCAGGCCGATGAGCTGCACCACCGCCCCCCACACCGAGCCCGTAGCCGCGTAACCGCTGAACAGCGCCGGCGTGGTCCACGCCACGGGGTAGCTGGTCTTGGGCATCAGGTCGGCAACGGTGGCCGCATAGGCGATCAGGATCTGCACCACCGGCGTGAGCAGGAACGGAATCGCATAGACCGGGTTGAGCACCAGCGGCAGCCCGAAGAGCAGCGGCTCGTTCACGTTGAACAATGCCGGCAGCATGACGACCAGCGCCATCTTGCGGCCGCGTTGCATGCGCCTGGAGATGAGCAGCGCCAAGATCAGGCTGAGTGTGCCGCCTGAGCCGCCCATGCGCGCGAACACCGCGAAGAAGTGATAGGTAAAGATGAACGGCGGCTGGCCACCACTGGCAACCGCCGCCGCATTGGCCTGCGCGGCGGGCTCCAGGATGTGCTGGTGCACCGTGTACAGCGCGTTCGGCCCGTGGATGCCGAACAGCCAGAGCACCTGCGCCGCCGTCTCATAGCCCAAACCAAACAGCAGGCTATTGGAGACTGCCGAATACGGCCACGCCAGCAGCGGGTCGACTATCGCCATGAAGTGCAGCCAGCCCGCCCACGCCATGCCGGCTTTGAGCAGGGCAAACGTCAGGATCGTCAGCATGCCAGCCGGCACAACCGACAGCACATCGCCCACCAGCAGATCGTTGCTCAAATGGTGGGACGGAATGCGCAAACGGCGGATGCTGCACAGCTTGAGAAACAGGCTGCCGCCCAGCGACGCCACCATCAACGCGCCAAACAGCCCCTGCCCCAGCGAGAGCCACGCCATCAACGATGCGTTCGCAGCCGGCGCGATGAGCGTAAAGAAGCACGACACCACCACCACGGCCGCCACGGTGGGGTTGACCACGCGGTGCCCGGCGCGCTGGTTGTGTAACTGCGCCAACACATCGGCAAACCCGAACAGCGCGACCAGCGAGCCGATGCCGATCGTGCCGGCCAGCACGCTGTCGCAAAAGGCATCCAGCCGCGTGCCAAAGGCCTCCAGCAGCAGGTAGCGCATGCCGGCGGTGGGCGGGTTGCGCAACAGCAGCGCCACCGCGCCCACCATGATGAGCGGCAACGAGAGCGCCAGCCCGCGCCGAATGGCAATGAAATACGGCCCACGGTCGAAGCGCTCAGCGGCGCTCAACAACCTCAGCCAGGGCGATAGCGCCTGCGTCGTCATAGGACTCGATCTTGTTCGAGGTGGATCGGCAAATCCCGGGGCAGCCCGAAGTGTTGCCTATGGAGCTACGAATCCTAATCGACATGACTCGGCACGCACTTAAGCGTCATTTTGCGCAATACGCAAAATGGTCACCCGCCCATGGCAAGCTTTGTGCAATACCTAGGGGAAACCCGAAGTCTTGCCGTGCCGGTTGCCTCCAAAACGCACCACGGCAAGGCATCGGCACCGACATGGCGCCCATTCTGTGTACGGCGCACCCCAGAATCTGCAACGATCTTGCTTATGTCAATTTCCATTCGTGCACCCCGCAACGTGAAACACCCTGCACCCTTTCTTTCGCTACTCCGCCTCGTGCGTGATCCGCACCGGCGCTATCGGCATGCGCGGTACATCCATGGCACGCGCGTCGGCCTGGGCGTGCTGCTCTCCATTGCGGTCACGTCGGGCTTGGGATGGCCGCATGGGGAGTGGGCCACCATCTCGCTGCTGATCGTCATTGCCGGCCTGCAGCACCACGGCAACATCCGCAAACGCGCGGCAGAGCGCGCGTGGGGCACCCTCATCGGCGCCGTGGCGGGTCTGCTGCTCATCGTCCAGCAGACGTGGCTTGGGCATCTGCCGCTCACATACGCACTCACGGCCATCGCGTGCGGCGTCTGCGCGTATCACGCGATCGGCAAGGGCGGCTATATCGCGCTGCTGGCCGCCATCACGCTCGTCATCGTGGTCGGGCATGGTGACAACAACCTGCTAGACGGCGCCTGGCGCACGCTCAACGTGCTGGTGGGGATTGCGATTGCGCTGCTGTTCTCGTTTGCACTGCCGCTGTATGCCACGTACTCGTGGCGCTACCGGCTGGCCGAAGCATTGCGCGAATGCGCCCGGGCGTATGCCGGCCTCGGCCAGCCCGGTGAAGCCTCGAGCGAGCGCAGCAAGCACCTCGCTAAGCTCAATACGCTGCTGGTGCAACTGCGCTCGCTCATGCCATCGGTGTCCAAAGAGATTGACGTGCCCCTGGAGCGGCTGGAAGACATCCAGCGCAGCCTGCGCATCTGCATCAGCACGCTGGAACTGCTCAATGCAACGCGCGGGACGTTGGATGCGCCGCCTGCAGGTGCCCTGCCCCGCGTGGGCGCCCGGCGCACTCGCGACACGTTGATCGGCATGTCGCGCGCGTTGCGGTTTGGCACGTTGGCGCGTCTGGCACGACCCCGCGCGGCCGACTCCGCCGAGGTAAGCCACGCCTACGGCACGCCCACGGTGGAAAGCGCGCTGGCCGACGGTTTTGCCAACGAGATCGAAAACCTCCGTCAGCAACTGCTGGCGATTGCGCCGCAGTGGAATATCGGGTGAAGCAGGGGCGCCCGGCTAGGCGCGCCCCTTGCGAGTTGCCCCAGCTGTGGTCGCGACCAGTGCCGAGCAATGCCGCATCACCTCACCGGGCCAGCGCCGCAAACTCCGCGGCACTCAATGCGCCCGCTTGAACGATGGATGGCCCCCATCGCTGCCCAGGAAGGTGATCTGGTCGCCAACCTGGCTCGGCGAAAGCTGGATGTCGTCAGAAGGTGGCGTGCGGCCGGTCGAACTCCCAGATTGCGGAACGGCTGCACATCAGCGTCGAAACCGTCAAAAGCCATATGCGCCAACGGCTCGTGCGCATGGGGGCACGAAACCGCACGGAACTGGCAACGATTTATCAACGCAGCCGGTAGGCGGGCCACGACGGGGTGCAGGGGTGGTGACGAAAGGCGCCGAATGCCCGCCTGCGCGCGAATACGGAAATACTGACACCCACCGGCTGACCTCTGAGCCCAGCGTGCCAAGTTCAGAACTCCACGTCGGCACGCGTCTCTCTACGCTCGCCGCGCGAGTGTTTGAGCTCGAAAATTTGAATGTCTGCGAGCGGCGCTTGGATGTTGGCGCTCGGCGTATGGGCCTCGGACCGTGGCGGTCGGGCCTTTGAGTGTCGTGCTCGGCCTGTTTGACTTGGCACGTAAAGGGTTGGGCGTTGCGCCCGACGCTAGCGCCCCCGCCCGTCGCGGGTTCGCTTTTACTGCTGTTTTAGTTATTTCTTGCGGTTCACACGGTCCAGCACCTGCAGCACTTCCCACCGGTACAGGTCGACCGTCACGCCATCCAGCGTGGTCAGCATGTAGGCCCCGATCGCATCCAGAAACCCGGCCTGGTATTCAGCGGCCTTGTCCCGGATATGCAGTTGATATTCCCAGCGCAGCGTCTTGGGCTCGAACTGCCGGTGCACCTTCATGTCCATTTGGGTGCGCCGCAGATAATCCCGCGCGCTCAGGGCGCCTTGTGCATACAGGAGATTGTCTTGAAGGCTCATCGGGCCCCTCCGGACGGAGGACGTTGCGCGATGCGGGTGAACTGACAGTTTGCGGGGCGATGCCCGCGTGGGATGGGTACAGCTTGGGTCGGTTGATCCATTGTCTTGCCTCTGGTTGAGTGAGGAGCCACCCACCTGGGAGGGTGGGCGGGCACACGACAAGGTCTGCAATACCGATTGTGACTACCAAGAACCGGCAGGGTCGAAACCCTCCCTGCCGAGGCCCGCCCGCGAGCGGACGAACGACAGCAGCCGCGAAAACTGAAGTCGTTTTCGCGGGGTAGTCACAAATTCGGGATTGCAGTCCCGGCTGCGCTTGTTGGCGCAGCGGGGGGAGTTTAGCGGGTGAGGCTGTTGGGCAGCAAGTCAGGGAATGTCTCGCCATTCCAAGTTGCGTGTGCGGAAGGCACGCGAACATGGGCAACCTGAATCAATCCGCTCCAGACGAATCTTGGTTCTTGAGTTCAGCGAATTTGGCGGCCATCGTGGGATTGCCACGCATCAGCTTTTTGATCGTTACATCCTGCGCTTTGTCATTCGCAAGCCGAAGGTTCCGATCCGCACCGAGCAGCGCCTCCTTCGTCTTCTGTAAGTGGTCGATCGATTTGTCGATCTCGTCAATGGCTGTTTGGAAACGACGGGACGCCAGATCGTAGTTCTTTGCGAATGCGGCCTTGAACCCCTCGAGCTCAGTTTCAAAGTTGGTGATATCGATGTTCTGCGCTTTAACGAGCGCCAATTCCGATTTGTACTTGAGTGAATTCATGGCGGCATTCCGCAGCAACGTAATGATGGGAATGAAGAACTGCGGCCGCACCACATACATCTTCGGGTAGCGATGGAACACGTCTACGATGCCGGTGTTGTATAGCTCGCTCTCCGGCTCCAGCAAAGACACAAGGACGGCATACTCACAACCCTTCTCGACGCGATCTTTGTCGAGCTCTTTCAGAAAATCTTCGTTCTTGCTTTTAGTTGCAGTGTGATCATTCTCGTTCTTCATTTCGAACATGATCGAGACGATCTCTGTGCCTGCCTCGTCCGAGTCGCGGAAGATGTAGTCCCCCTTACTGCCGGTCCGCGCGTCGTTATCCTTCTCGAAATACGCACGCGGAAACGCCGTTGCGCGAAGGCGGTTGAACTCAGTCTCGCAATGTTGCTCGAGCGTTTCACCAACCATCTTCGTCGACAGACGAGCTTTCATATCTCGCAAACGCTCGATCGCTTCATCGCGATCCTTGATTTGCGTCTCGTATTTGTCCTTGAGTGATTTTTCCGCGAGTTGCTTTTCCAACTCAGCTCTTTCAAGGCCACTCCTCAGTTCGTCGCGCTCCTTCTCGACAGCACCGACAGCCTCTGTAATTGTGAGTTTCTGCGCAAGCTCGATGGCGTCAAGCTTTGCTTTCAACGCCTGGACCTCTGCGTCCTTCGCCGCAGTGGCCTTTTGCAATTCGCTCGCCAGCATGGCCTGGGCCAATTTGTCGGCCGCTTGCCGCTCCCGCTTCGCTTGCTCAAGCTCGTTCGCGAGTTCGTCCCGGCTTTTTTCCACTGCGATGAGAGCCTCAGCGACTGCAAGCTTTTGCGCCACCTCACCGGCATCTAGTTTTGCTTTCAGGCTGTTGATTTCGGCATCCTTTGCCAAAGTAGCCTTCTGCAACTCGCTGGCGATTCTCGTCTCCGCTAGCTCGACGGCATTACGCTTCTCCTGCTCAGCCAATTCAAGTCGCTCGTGCAACTGCTTCTCGAAGTCGCTGTCGCGAACTTGTTTCAGGATGTCCGCGTATCCGGCCTCATCGATCTTGAAGGCTTTCCTGCAATGGGGGCAGATGATTTCGTGCATGTCTATTTTTCCTTCACCTTCGCCAAAATTTGCAGAAGCATTTCAGGCACCACTCCCTCCGCCTTCTGCGTGGCCGTTCGGTACGCGATTTGATTCTTCCCAAGCGAAACTCCCGCAGCCTGTTCAACGTCGGCACAGGCCGTGAACCATTCGGGCCAATTTGCTGACAAAAACGCTTCGAGGTGATCGTCAAAGATCGCCACATTGTCAGCAACGACGGCGGATGGAAAATCCTCTTCGATGCGACCAAAGTACCTTAACGCAGCGCGATTCGCCGCCACATGTGTATTTCGCTCTTCGGCGATCTTATCCGCAGCCTTCCCTTTTTTCTGTGCACTCGCTTCAAACCCGCTGTCCGCATCGAATAACGCATAGACCGGGATGCCAATTTCGGTCAAGATGGCATGCGCTAGGGGAACTAACGTCTTGCCTCCGACAGGGACTATTGAGATGCCAACGGCCTCGAGCGACCCTGGAGACGTTTTGTCGCCAATGCCGTAGAACACCGCACATTCCGTCGTACCTTCGACAACAAGAGCACGATTCGCAAAAAGAGCTACCGCAAGCTGATTCGTCACGATGCCGTCGAGTTGACGATCAACGGTATCCGCTTTCATCACGCCTTTTAACCTCGCTTTAACACCGGCAACGGTGGCTAGGTGAACGGTGACCACAGGGGCGTCATCGGACGACCTTGTGAGGCGCCTAACCTGATGGAAATTTCGTGCTTCAAGAAAGTATGGGCTGTGCGTTGCGTAGGTTACCTGGATACGCTTCCCGGCATCCTCAGCGAGCGCCCGAAGTACCTTCGCAAACGTCTGAGCCTGAATCGGGTGCTGAAAGAGCTCCGGCTCCTCGATCGCCAAGCAGATGACTCCTTCTGTCGATGCCGCACCTGACTGCGCCAAGAGTTGGAGCGCGGATATTAGAAGCGTGCGTTGGAAGCCATGCCCCTGTCGTTCCACAGTGGTCTCAGCCATACCGTCGACCACGGCCACGTCGAAAGTTGTCCGAGGGGCTTTCAGGTCGACATCGGCAGGTGAAACAGTAACAGTCCGCCCGGGTGCGTACGACGCAATAACACCGTTGAGCTGAGTCGTCATGGCTTCCAGCTGATCCTTGAATTTTTCTTCGTAGACTTTTTGCTGCTTTGTGCGCGACTCCTCTACGATTGCCGCGATCTCCTCATCAGCTGCTGTACGGTCGACAGAGCGCTCAAGAATCCGCCCGATGAGACTGCTCTTCCCATCTATCGACTCCTCGCTCGCACGGAGGTCGGCAGTGACGAGCACAAAATCGAAAAGCCCGCTCATTTTTCCACCGCTGTTGAAGCCGAAGAAATTGGTCTGCAAGAACCCCGGCGCTTCGTCGAGCTGCTCCGCGTGAGCCGACTCCCACGCGGTCATAGTTTGGTTGGCGGTTTCGACGTTAGTCCACGCCGGGAGACCGAGCGATGAATCTGCAGCTCGCAATTCGTTGTAAGCGACCTTTTTCTCACCCGCAGAACTCATGCTTCGAATGTCATTGAACGGCGGGTAGCTCTTCGAGTTTGCCGACAAGGTCTCTGTCCCGTTTGAGGCACGACGCTTCCATGCTGTAAATGTCGTAGCTCCGACCGGTGCGTACTTGCCGAGCTCAGTTCGATCCTTCTCAGTGAGGTCGTCGAATGTCACTCGCACTTCAATATCTTCATCGATCGCCCCGAAAGAGCAATCTTTCTCTGATAGCGAACCAGGCTTGCCGTTAAAGTACCAATCGAGCGCACGAAGCACCGTGGACTTTCCAGCACCATTCGGCCCTATGAAAGTGGTGACGGAATCAAAGAGGATCGTCACATTTTTCAGCGTACGAAAATTCTTGATACCAACCGATTGGATTTTCATTACCTACATCCGCTCCTTGCAGATTTCCCATAGAACCGAAAGGTAAATCCGTACCCTCTCAAAAAAACGATTTCGCTCTATCGACCAGAAACGACAGGTCTACCTCCCTGATAACGAGGGAAAATCGTTTGGTGGTGCGACAGATGGTTTTTTCTGGAGATTCCGCTGTGGGCTAAAACAGGCGGTCAGCCAACGAACATTAAAAAAACGCAACGAGCCACACCAAAAACTACCAAATATGAGAAATACGGGACTTAGCGGATTTTTTTAGCATAGTTTTTCTTCACAACACGACTTATAAAACTATTTAACCCTCGACCCAACTCAGCCATGTAATGACCCAGTGAAACCTGCACAGGTTAGGCGGCTAAAGCGAATGCCTCAGCCGGGGTCTTCATCTTCAGCGCTTGGTGGGGCCGTCGGTGGTTG
>NVTD01000006.1 GCA_002401445.1 Candidatus Wolfebacteria bacterium
TTTGATTGTGGATGATGATACATTTCTTTTGGATATGTACTCGGTCAAATTTAAAGAGAAAGGGTTTGATGTGTCTCTTGCTCTGAGTAGTAGAGATGCATTAGTGATGCTCGAGGAGGGCCTCGAGCCGTCAGTGATAGCCCTTGATATTGTTATGCCTACTATGGATGGACTGGAATTGCTCGAGAAAATAGTTAAAGATGGACTAGCTAAGGATTCTGTTATTGTGATGCTGACAAATCAAAGTAGTCAACCCAACATTGACCGCGCTCTTGAATTGGGGGCAAAAGATTATATTGTAAAGGCGAGTGCGATTCCTTCGGAAGTGTACGAAAAAATCAAAACTTTGTTGGATAAATACAAAAAATAGTCTATGGATGAATATCAGAAAAAACTAGATGCATTATTTGCTGTTGTTCTCAGTGAAAATGCATCTGATTTACATATTTCTGAGGGAAAGCCACCGATGATTCGTGTGACTGGTTTTCTTGTACCCTTAGTAAAATATCCACCAATAACAAAGGAAGACGCTATGGGCCTGTTGTCTGTATTGATTACGAAAGAAGAGCAAGAAAAATTGAAAGTGCGTCGGGACGTTGATTTTTCTTACACATATCAAGAAAAAGCGCGATTTCGTGGTAATGCATTCTATCAGCAAGAAATGATAAGTATTGCACTTCGCCACATTCCAAAACATGTCCGCACATTAGCTGAGCTTAATTTGCCTTCTATATTAGAAGAGCTTGCTGCACGGCAGCAGGGATTCTTTTTGGTTGTTGGTCCTGTTGGACACGGTAAAACAACAACTCTGGCCGCGATGATTGAAGTAATAAACCAGACGAGATCGGAGCACATAGTTACTATTGAAAATCCAATAGAATATATTTATGAAGCTAAAAAATCTATTATTGATCAGCGTGAAATTGGTACTGATACGGCAGACTTTAAATCGGGCCTCAATGCTGCGTTTAGACAGGACGTAGATGTGATTTTGATTGGTGAGATGCGTAACCCAGAGACTATTTCTGCGGCTGTAACAGCTGCAGAGACAGGGCATTTGGTTTTCTCGACATTGCATACAAACAATGCAGCGCAGACTATTGATCGTATTATTGATTCGTTCCCATCCCAACAACAACCTCAGATACGAGCACAACTCGCAGGAAGTATGTCAGGTATTTTCTCACAGCGATTAATTCCCCGTATTTCAGGAGGTATGGTTCCAACATATGAATTGTTGATTAATACTGCTGCTGTAGCGAATCTTATCCGTGAAAAAAGAACACACGAAATACCAACAATGATTGAAACAGGTACTGAGCATGGGATGATAGATATGAATCGGTCACTTGCAGAACTCGTGCGTTCTGGAGAAATCACAATAGAAAATGCACGAGCATTTTCTCCAAATCCATCTATTCTAGATAAATTCATTTAAGTATGATATTTTCCTACGAAGCAATTGATCAAAAAGGAGAACGTAAAGGCGGCACCATAGAAGCGATCACACAAGACGTTGCTATCTCTTCACTGCAGCGTCGTGGTCTTTTGATATCCAGTATTTCCGCAACGGGCAAAGGTTCTTTGCTCTCAATGAATATCTCTATTTTTGAGAGAGTAACCAACCGTGAGCTCGTTATGCTCTCACGTCAGATAGCGACACTTTTTGGTGCGCATGTTGCTGCATTGAAAGTGTTTCGTATGTTGGCGCAAGAGACGTCTAAACCTTTGATTGCGCGTACACTCGACCAGGTCGCTATTGATTTGCAAGGTGGAACAACGATACACAAGGCACTCGCAAAACATCCCAAAATATTTTCTCCGTTTTATGTGAACATGATTAGTGCAGGAGAAGAGTCAGGAAAGCTAGCAGATACTTTTGAATACTTGGCTGATTACATGGAGAGAAGTTATGAAGTTGTTTCTAAAACTCGTAATGCACTCGTATATCCTGTATTTGTTGTATTTGTGTTTCTTGTGGTTATGATATTTATGTTTACTGCGGTTGTTCCAAACATAACCTCAATACTTGTTGATTCTGGACAGGATATTCCCTTTTATACGCAGGTTATTATACATATGAGTGACTTTCTTGTAGCGTATGGACTGTTTTTGTTGGTAGGAGTGATTGTTGGAGGATTTTTCTTGTGGAAATATATTAAAACAAAAGCCGGAAATTTATTTTTTGCACGTGTAAAAATTAGCGTTCCGGTAGTTGGTAATCTCTATCGTAAGTTATATTTATCGCGGTTGGCGGATAATATGAGCACAATGCTTGCGAGTGGAATACCGATGGTACGTGTTATAGAGGTAACTGCAACTGTTATTGGCAATGCGATATATGAAGATGTTTTGCGCGAAACAGCACAGGCAATTCAAACAGGAACAACAGTTTCGCAATCGCTCGGTAGATTCCCAGATGAAATACCTGGAATTGTCACACAAATGATTGCTGTTGGAGAGGAGACGGGGGAATTGGGTAATATATTGCACACACTTTCTGATTTTTACCGTAGAGAAGTAGAAAATGCAGTAGATACCATGATTGGGTTAATAGAACCGGCCATGATTGTGTTCTTAGGATTTGGAGTGTTGTTCTTGTTGGTTGCGATTCTTGTGCCTATTTATAATATATCGGCTGGATTCTAGTGGATTTGCATAAAACGGCTTATCCACAGTCTTTTTCCTAATATGTTGTATGCGGGTGTATAATACGGCCATAGAATTGAAACAAGCCCTATTTGGGGGTGGTCATTCAATATCATTAATATTTATTAATAATAATTTTTTTATGAAAAACAAAGGTTTTACATTGATTGAGTTGTTGGTTGTTATAGCAATCATCGGAATTCTTTCATCAGTGGTGCTTGCATCACTTAATGGCGCACGTGAAAAAGCACGAACCGCTGCTGCACAGGCATCACTTTCTGGATTGCTTCCAGGACTTACTATCTGTTTGAATGATGGTCTAGCTATAGCCAATGGTGCAACAGTTGTAGCTGCAATTAACACGGATCCAATAACTGCTACCCCAGTATGTACTGGTGGTCCAAATTATCCTACATTACCTGCTAATTGGGATTACACTGCAATTACAGAAGACACAGGAACTTCATTTAGTATTACAGCAACAGGAGAGAATAGTCAGACTATTGTATGTTCCCCAACAGGGTGTGTATCTAGTTAGTCTAACTTCTAAAAACACCCAGGCCGCAGGCCTGGGTGTTTTTTTGATGTATAATAAACAGAATGATAGCCATTTTATCTGTGAGTGTCTTTGTTTTAGGATTACTGGTTGGAAGCTTTTTAAACGTTGTAATATTGCGCTATAACACAGGACATTCGATTTCACATGGACGATCGGAATGCCTCTCGTGCGCTACCCTGTTGAAATGGTATGAGCTATTTCCAATCGTGAGCTTCATTGTCCTTCGTGGAAGATGTCGTACTTGCAAGGTCAACCTACGGATACAGTATCCATTAACTGAAATTGCTACAGGAATATTGTTCTACGTTATTGCCACGAATATTTTTGCACTACCCATCACTATTGCAACTGCTGTTATAATTTCAGTATTTTACGCAATAATTGTCAGTATTCTCGTGGTTATTTTCGTTTATGACCTTTATCACAAAATAATTCCAAATGGACTTGTATATGCTTTTATATTTCTTTCATTTGCGCAATTGTTTTTCAGTCTTTCTGGGACAGGGTTAACGTTTGCTATTCCTAATTTAATTAGTCTGCTGGCTGGTCCTGCTATTTTCCTCCCGTTCTTTTTATTATGGTTTGTTTCGAGGGGGACGTGGATGGGATTTGGAGATGCGAAACTAGCGATAGGAATAGGATGGATGTTAGGGGTCTCGTTAGGGTTTAGTGCAATCATATTGGCATTCTGGGTTGGTGCGGCTGTGAGTCTAGTATTGCTAGCTGTACAGAGGCTGTTTGGCAATAGGACACTCACCTTTAAGAGTGAGATACCGTTTGCGCCTTTTTTGATTATTGGATTTCTTGTGGTTTTGCTGTGTAGATGGGATGTGTTAACTATTGGAGGATTTTTGGCGACGTATTTTATATAATTGTATTACATGTACGCAAAGCATAAAAAAGGTTTTACATTGATTGAGGTGATGGTCTCTATTGCCATCATGATTGTGATTTTGTCTATCGCTCTTTTTAACCATCGGGAATTTGGGAATACTATAAAACTTACAAATTTAGCATATGATGTTGCTCTTTCTGTCAGGCAAGCACAAGTGTATGGTATTTCAGTACGACAAACAGGTACAGGGAGCGATCCGTTTGAAGTGCCGTATGGGGTGTACTTTTTTGTTAATGATACTGACATTGACTATGTGTTTTTTGCTGATGAGGATGGTACAACTAATATCGGTGGTGAAGTTAAAACTGGCGATGGTGAATATCACAGGAATAGCCCACCTACAGCTTTGGCGTGTCAAACAGACACAACGGAATTGTGTGAAGGATTTACTTTGCCAACTGGGTTCATTATTAAGAGTATCATGGGATATTCTACAGAGGGTAATAATAGTGGTCTTGAATTTCATATTACATTTAGACGTCCGGAACCAAATGCTAGACTAGAAGATGGTACTTTAAACCGGGATTATTACCGGATTGACATAGAACTAGAGTCTCCAGAAGGTTTGACTAAAACAGTTTCTGTTCACGAGAATGGTAATATAACAGTTAATTAATGAGAAACATACAGCACAACATGAAGAGAGGATTCACTGTCGTTGAGATACTTGTTGCGATACTTGTGTTTTTCACTGTTGTTGGTGTGAGCATGGGTGCATTACTTGCTATTGTAAACGCAAATACAAAAGCACAAGCAGTGAGTAACATAATGAACAACCTTAATTTTGCAGTTGATGCCATGACACGTGATTTTCGATTGGGAACTGACTATTTGTGTGGAGGCACTGGAATTGAGCTTCCTGATTGCTCGGAGGGAAATTCCGCGGTAACCGTTACAACACAAAAAGGTATACGCACGACATATCAACTAACTGGTGGGAAAATATACAAAGAGTTTGGAATTACATCGAGGCCAGTATCAGGAGATGACGTGGTGATTACCAAACTAACATTTTTTGTTGCAGGAGCTGCCGCAGCTCCATCCGACGCAGTTCAACCAAGGATAGTGATTATCATAGATGGTCATACGAGTAGTTTCCAGGCGGGAGTACAAACGAGTTTTCATATACAAACGACAGCGTCACAAAGAATATTTGATAAAGAAAATAGTTAGTATGAAAGATAATATTTTACAAAAAGGGTTCACTCTAGTAGAAGCATTGGTTGCAATAGCTATTTTGCTTTTTGCGATTGTTGCACCAATGACAATGGCGTCGTTAGGGTTGCATAGTGCACAGTTTGCAAAGGATCAGATAATCGCGTCATATCTTGCTCAAGAAGGAGTTGAGTATATTCGCAATGCACGAGACACTAATGTACTTGGTGGAGCATCATGGCTCACCACTATTTTGAGTACCTGTAACGGAACAGATGGATGCATTGTGGACGGATTTAAATCTCCGACATTAGATGGATTGACTGCATGTAGTGGCGCGTGTGGCCCGTTGCTGTTTAATACGAGCTCGAGCGAGTATCAATATACATCAGGGGATATAAGCCCGTATACTCGCAGTGTGAGAGTTACGGAGGATGAGGACAATCCAGATGAGGCGTCTGTTGCGGTTACAGTATCGTGGAGCGGAGGAACCTTGCTGCGAAGTGTTGTTGCAACAACAACGCTGTTTAATTGGCAATCAATATAACATGAGAGAATTACCACAAACAAAGCAAGCGGGTGTCGCACTTCTTTTATCTGTGATTATTTCAAGTTTGTTAATATCGATTGCTCTTTCAATGATACATATTGCAACTAAGGATGTGACACTTTCTGTTTCTGGGAGAGAATCACAACTCGCATTTTATGCAGCAGACATGGGCATGGAGTGTGCCTTGTATTGGGATATAAAACAAGGTGTATTTGCAACATCTACTGATTCGACACCATACATTGGAACAGCAGAGTGTGAAGGCAAAGATATTTTTACGATTGAAATAGTTGACCCTCTTACTTCGGCTACAGCCGTAACAAAATTTACTTTAGATTATTCGGATGGTAGATGTTCAGTAGTAACCGTAACCAAGACAGATAGTAGTGGGAGAGTAACAACAAAAATTGAATCTCGAGGTTACAATTCTTGTGCTGTAACGGACCCAAGACGTGTTGAGAGAGCAATTCGCGCAACCTACTAGAAGTCTAACCACTTGGAGCTTCGAGCTTAAAGTCGGTTGCTCGGATCGAATTTCCCTCTTAGGTCATTGTTTTAAGCCGTTTTATGGTAGTATAGCTCTATGAAAGAGACTATTCCAAAGGATATAAAAACACGAATTATAAAATTACGAGAGTCGATTGAGAAACATCGGCATGATTATCATGTGCTTGATAAACAGGAAATTTCGGATGCAGCTCTGGATTCTCTTAAACATGAACTAGCAAAAATAGAGGAAGACTATCCATCACTTGTTACGTCTGATTCACCAACGCAACGCATTGCAGGTAAGCCATTAGATAAGTTTAAAAAAGTACCACACAAAGTATCTCAGTGGTCATTTAATGATATTTTTGATGCAGATGAAGCTCGCGAGTTTGATTTACGTATAAAACGAATGTTGGAAAAAGAGTTGGGTAAAAAAGTGTCACCAACCTATACATGTGAACTCAAAATAGATGGCCTCAAAGTCGTATGTGAATATATTGATGGAAAACTTACAACAGCTGCCACTAGAGGAGACGGAAAAATTGGTGAAGATGTGACTCAGAACGTACGAACAATTGAAGCCATACCACTAAAATTAAAGAGGAATATAAATACTATTGTCGAAGGGGAAGTATGGCTGGGTAAGAAACAGTTCGATAAAATTAATAAAGAACGAAAGAAGAAGGGTGAAGAATTATTTGCAAACCCTCGTAATGTTGCGGCCGGCACTATCAGACAATTGGATTCGTCTATTGTTGCAAGTAGAAAATTATCTGTGTTTATGTATGATGTGGCGCAGTTAGATAATAACTTACCAAATACTCAGTTTGAGGAACTTGAACTACTAAAACAATTGGGATTTAAGACGAATCAACATTTTAAAAAATGCGATGATATCGAACAAGTTATTTCTTATTGGAAGAAGTGGCAGAAAAAAGCAGCAAAAGAAGACTATTGGGTAGACGGTGTTGTGATCAAGGTAAACGAGCGTGAATACCAAGAGGCTCTGGGGTACACAGGAAAGGCTCCACGTTTTGCTATTGCACTTAAATTCCCCGCAGAACAAGTAACTACTATTGTTGAAGATATTGTATTGCAGGTAGGACGCACAGGAGTACTTACTCCTGTGGCACATTTGCGCCCCGTGTTAGTGGCTGGATCAACTGTGTCTCGAGCGACACTTCACAATGAAGATGAGATTAAGCGTCTCGACGTTCGTATTAACGACACTGTTGTATTACAGAAAGCAGGGGACGTTATTCCAGATATTGTAAAAGTGCTTGTTGAGTTGCGCACGGGGAGTGAGAAGAAATATTCATTCCCGAAAAAGGTCGCAGGATGTGGTGGAGACGGATCAATCGAACGTGTGCCTGGACAAGCAGCACATCGATGTGTCGATAAAAATTCACTCGAGCAAATCAAACGTAAGTTTTATTACTTTGTTTCAAAGAAGGCTTTGAATATTGACGGGCTTGGCCCCAAGATACTCGACGTTCTTTTGGAAGAGGGATTGATTACAAATTTTGATGACATCTTTACTCTGAAAAAAGGGGACGTACTTGCCCTTCCGCGCTTTGCAGAAAAGTCAGTCGACAATCTATTGGAGGAAATTGAAAGGGGTCGGAAGACGACTCTCGCGCGATTTCTTACGGGACTTTCCATACCGCAGGTTGGCGAAGAAACAGCGTATGATTTGGCTGTAAATTTTAAAACTTTAGAAAAAGTAAAAAGTGCAAAGCAAGATGAGTTGGAGGCAATAGACGGTGTAGGTGATGTAGTCGCACAGTCACTCGTTGTTTGGTTCAATAGCCCTGGAAACAAAGCACTTATTTCTAGGCTAGCGAAGGAGATGCAGATTGAAGATTACAAGGTTTCAAACAAACAACCATTGTCCGGGAAAACTTTTGTTTTGACCGGCACACTAGAATCTCTTGATCGTGACGAAGCGGGAGCGCGTATCAAAGCGCTAGGAGGAAGTGTATCGGGTTCTGTGTCTAGTAAAACAGATTATGTTGTAGCTGGAGAGAATGCGGGATCAAAATATAAAAAAGCACAGGAACTGGGAGTTCCGGTGCTTGATGAAAAGGAATTTCTTAATCTAATATAGAAAGAAATTTTCAGGTTCTAATTATTCTTCATGATATGTCTCATTTTTTCATACCCCTCGTGAAGGGCATCACGTGCTCCGAAGCCTATGCAGATAGTAAGAGCTAAACAAAACATAGGTGCATTCTCTGTTGTCATGAGGAAGCCAATCCCCAATATCCAAAGGATAGCGTATGGAATTCCGGATCGTGCACCTACTTTGTGTACTTGAGCGCGGGACCCATTGTTTTTTGTTCGGATGGCGACAAGTATCGCAATAGATAGAATGGCTAATCCTATACCAATTGTGATTACGACCAAATCGAAACTTTTTATGCCGAACAGCAGAGCTGTCATTCCTGTAAAAAGTCCTGCGACAGCCAAGGAACCAAGTTTTTCTATTTTCATAGTAGTTTTGTTTTTTTGGGTGAATCTCTAGGAAGAAGTATAGAGTATCTTTTTGACAAGTCAAGTATTTGAAGTTTCAATATAATGCTATTATTTCTCTATGATCAAGGCAGAAGATGTTAAAAAACTTTCGCAACTTGCCCGTATTTCCGTGTCTGATAGTGAGGTAGAAGAGTTACGCACCGATATTAGTGCGATTTTGGGATATGTGGACAAACTGAACGAGGTCAGAGAAGAGGCCGGGAGTGAACATGTTCGAGCATATTCTGATGCGAGAACTGTAATGCGAGATGATACTGATGCACATGAACCTGGATTGTATACAGATTCTCTGCTTGCAGAGGCACCAGCTACAGAAAATGGTTTCTATAAGGTGAAAAAGATTTTAGGTAACACCGATGAATAGTATGGCTGATATTGATCTTTCAACATTAACTATTGCGCAAGCACACGAACACCTCATCAAGGGTGATTTTTCAGTGAAGGAATTAGCACAGAAATATCTAGATGTAATTTCAGAAAAAAATGGTGATATAAACGCATACCTTGAAGTTTACAGTGATGTGATGGAACAAGCTGAAATTGCACAAAAGAAAATTGATTCAAAAGATGCTGGAGTACTCACAGGAATACCATTTGGTATAAAAGATAATATTTTAATAAAAGGAAGGATCGCGTCTGCGTCTTCAAAAATTCTAGAAAACTATACAGCGACTTATGATTCGACTGCAATAGTGAAATTAAAAAAAGCAGGAGCAATCTTTCTCGGACGAACAAACATGGATGAGTTTGCTATGGGTGGTTCAACTGAGAACTCTGCGTTTGGTGTTACAAAAAACCCACATGATTTAGAAAGGGTACCAGGTGGTTCGAGTGGTGGATCTGCAGCAGCGGTCGCAATGAATGGAGCTCTTGTAACCATTGGAAGTGATACAGGTGGATCAGTGAGACAGCCTGCAAGTTTTTGCGGGGTTGTAGGACTGAAGCCAACATATGGTTCTGTATCTCGACATGGGTTGATCGCTATGGGCTCGTCTCTGGATGTTATTGGTCCAATGGGTAAGAGCGTAGCAGATGTTGAGACTGTGTTTGACGCTATTAAAGGAGAGGACATAATGGATGCGACCAGTGTCTCTGATGAGAAATATAGTAATGCAGAAAAAACTGATAGGAAAATAATTGGTGTTCCTCGGCATATCTTAGATCAGGAAGGAATTGATGACGTCGTAAAGAAAAATCTAGAAGATGTAATCACAAAATATGAACAGTTAGGGTATGAAGTAAAAGATATAGAATTGCCGCATATAGAATATGCTCTTGCCGTTTACTATATTATTATGCCCGCAGAAGCATCAAGTAACTTGTCCCGTTTTGATGGTGTAAAGTATGGATTACATGTAGAGGGGAATGATTTACTTGAGGATTATATAAAGACACGAGGGGAGGGATTTGGTACAGAGGTGCGACGTAGAATATTGCTTGGAACATATGTGTTGTCTGCTGGATATTATGATGCGTATTACAACAAAGCAAATACCGTGAGGACACTGATAGCGCAAGATTTTGACAAAGCATTTACTGATGTTGATTTGATCTTGATGCCAACAACACCAACACCAGCGTTTAAGATAGGGGAGAAGTCTGACCCATTGTCTATGTATTTTGCAGATATATTTACAGCTCCTGCTAATCTTGCGGGAGCTCCAGCAATTTCTATTCCATCTGGCTTTGCTGATGTTGATGGTAATAGGTTACCCCTTGGTATACAGCTGGTTGCACCCAAGTATCGTGAAGATCTCCTATTTAGTGCTGGTAAAAAATTTGAGCAGGGTTAGAAACGAGGAATGGAGGGGTTTTCAAACCCGGTCGCATGAAGCATAATAATATAGATGATAGACTCTGTACCCGTCATAAATATAGATTACATTTTCTTTCAGATTCATACGTTCGTAGCATCTGTTGGTGATTTTCCTGCATTTTGGAATGCAACAATTTTACCAGTTCTGTATCCGCTATCATTTATTGTTTCTGTATTTTTTATAACAGTGACTGTATATTCACTTGTGCGATTAACGCAGATGGGAAATATGGATGGGATTATAGAAGAAAATAGAGAAATAGAGAAAAAAGCAGTAAGCGATGGCAATACAGATAAAAGATTAAATGAAAGGTGGATTCGTGTAAAAGAATTATCTGCATCACAATCTGAATCAGATTGGAGAATGGCAGTTATTGAAGCAGATGGAATGTTAGAGGAGATGATAAATAAGATGGGCTACGATGGAAGTAGTCTGGGAGAAAAAATGAAGCAAATTGAGAAAAGTGATTTTAACACTATTCAACAAGCCTGGGATGCACATATAGTTCGCAATCAAATTGCTCATGCTGGGATTGAATTCGCGTTGAGTGAACGTGAGAAGAATAGAGTGATTGGATTGTATAAAGAAGTTTTTGAAGAGTTTTATTATATCTAGTCAGAGCGAGTGTACTCGATGAATTTCTTAGAGCCCATCCACGATCTCATGTCGTGCTGAAATTGTCGAAATTTTTAGTGAAAATTGTGACTTTTGATGAAGCAATGTGGACATTGTTGAAGAAAAAGACGCAATTTAGAGCAAACATTTCGTGATTTCAGTCGACAAATTTTGTTTTTGTTTGATTTGGTGAGATCGTGGATGGGCTCTTGGTTGCTTCGGACGCTCAAGTTCTCACTGTATATTCTAATACACCTCGAACTTCATTCAAGTACATTCGCTCTTTAATAGTTTTTATTAACGACGTAGAGCGAGAGAAATACAAAAGCAAAGCTTTTGTATTTCCGAGCCGAGGAGTTAATATAGGGTCAATACCCCGATGCTTTGCATCGAGGATCCTTTATATGCAGTTTGCATAGATCGTATACTTACGGTACTATTGCTAAGTCTTTTTAATCAAGGATATAGTTATACCGCGGGGTAGAGGAGAGGTACCTCGGGAGGCTCAATTGGGCTCGTAAGGCAGTAATGCTTTATGGAATACTCGTCAAACTCGGTGAAACCTTATCCACCAGGTGGTGGATTGGCAATACCGAGCCAAGCTTATTCAAGTTGAATATGAAGGTGTAGAGACTAGACGGCGAGCATCCACACGTGGTGGATGAAGGTATAGTCCAGACCACAAATCTACGAGGAACCAGTCCACAATCTCATGTCTCTCTGGAATTATCGAAATTTTTGCTACACAGTATATATTTTGACGAATCAATGTAAAAACATTGGTTAGGAAAAATAGATTTTGTGTAGTGAAAATTTCGTGATTCTCAGTAGACAAGCGATGTTAGTTCATTGCGCTGAGATTGTAGACGGGTTCTAAGAGAGCAACGAAAGTTGTAGCGGTATGCATAACCTCCAGACCCTGGTTCAATTCCAGGCCCCGCAACCATTCGACGCGTCCTCGTTTGCTCGGACTTGCTCATGGCAGGCCCTTAGCGGCGAATGGCCCTGAGTTTATCGAAGGGCTAGAAACAAAAAAGCCACCATACGGTGGTTTTTTTGAGCTTGCCGAATGGTCCTGAGCGAGGCGGTAGCCGAGTCGAAGGGCATATACAAAAACCAGACACATGGTTGGTTTCTGTATAATTAAGCAATGTACTATGTCTATCTTATATTGTGCACCGATGAAAGTATCTATACTGGAATGACTAGTGACCCCGAGAGAAGGTTTATTGAACATGTGCAAAAAAGTGGTGGAAGATACACAAAACTGCATAAACCTATTCAAATGAAGAGGGTAGAGGAATTTGGTACAAAATTAGATGCATTAAGGCGCGAGCGACAGATTAAGGGATGGAGAAGGGAGAAGAAGTTAAATCTAATTAAGTTTGGTCACCCTAATTCCAGGCCCCGCAACCATTATATATAAAATACCACCCTTTTCAGGGTGGTATTTTATTGCAGAAAAGCTGAATTTTGCCTAAATAAGGCCATATCTGACTAATCACGTACATATTGACAAATACAGCATATATGATATACTATGGGCTTGCTTGTGGGGAGGAACCTCACTTTTGACAGTTAAATTATGAAAACAACACTTAAGATTGTTGGGATTCTAGTAGCTGCTTTTGCACTTACTGGATTCGTTATGAATCATTTGCCGGAGGGTAAAACCGTTGCTACTTCTCAAGATGAGATGCAGGAAGTGGTTTCTGATCCTGTTGCGGAAGAAACGCAAAAAACGGAAAAAGAAATTAGGGCCCTTAATAACACTGTGGTGTTTAAAGGGATCAAACCAGTTTTCGCCCTAAAAGAGGCGGAAGAAACAGAAAATCAGTAAAGAAAAAACCGAAAGAAAAAATGAAAAAAACCATAACCACCCTATCAGTATTTGTTCTATGTACCCTCATTGGGTACACTCAAGTAGAGATGACGGAAGCGATTCCGGTTCCTTACTATCCCGATAGTCCGTCGATTGAAACTTTTTTGGCAAGTATGCCAGAGATGATCGATATTCCAACAGCCGAGGAATTTCTCGAAAACGTTGTTATCGATATGAAAAGTCTCAGCTGGCACGTTTCGGGAGAAAAAATTCCCAGGGGAGTCGATGGGTACATAAACTATACTCCGAGTGATCTGGGACCAAACTCACAGGATATCGAAGATTTAATCTTAGGTCTCCAGTTTGAGCTTTCGGGTTACGACCTTGAAGCCGGTGACAATGTTTGGGTCAACATAAGTTTGATGACCGAACCCGATAGAGGTGGTAGAACACTTGCTTGGGGGAATTCATCCGTTTCCATTGAAGAGGCGACTGAAGGGGGTCTTCAGGCAATCATTGGAAATTTGAAGATCCGACCAAACTCGGATCCCTACGTAGAAGTCTCTCCATTGGCACGGTACGGTCAGTTGATTACTGACAGTCCTTATGGAGGAAGTGAAGACAGACATATCAATATTTATGATGGTCGGCTTCAGCTAGGCAATGATCAGTTAGTATTCGGTATCAATGGTATTTTGATCGTTTACGGACCGGACAACAGTACAGTTGCATACGCACTCCAAGACGGGGTTGGTGGACAAATTGATCCGACGGTGGTTCAGGTTACAATTGAAGAGTCTATGATTCAAGGTATTCAGCGACTTGTTAATCCGACAATCATTGAGCCGGACTTTGTAGTCCATGATGACTTCGAGGAAATAACAGGTGTTGTTGAGGTTATAGCTGATGTGATAATTGGTGATCTATTGGTTCCAAATCTGCGTGCCGCAATTCTGACAATCCCTGATTACGGACTGACATACGTTTTGAAAAAAGCATACGTCAAAAATACCTTAACCAAAGAGGAAACAGAGGAGGAGATTGGTGTTTTAAACATTCTCAATCTTCCTCGTGGAACGCATATGATCAGGTACGATGTTCCGCGAGATCAAATTCGTCAGGACATTCAGATCATCGAGCAAAACAATCGGAACAATTACAACGGAAAAGGCTAAGCTGAAGAGCTTTTAAAATACTCTAAGACCGTCGGTGCACAAAACCATGTGCATTGGCGGTTTTTCTTTGGTCAAAAGTTGACGTTCTAGGTTTATTATGCTATCACAGAGTGAGTACTCGAAATGTAACTTGTAAACTAAATTAAACAATTAAACCAAACAACCAAAAGAAAGTGAGGAACACGTGAAAAAAACTCTAGCAATAGTAGGTCTTGTATGTTCAACCATCTTTGCCGGTGCGCAAAATTGGCCAGTTACTGAATTCCCAGAGCTCGCAAGTAAGCAAGCAATGATGAGTTATCAGTTAGCATTCGCAAAGGAAATTCGTATTACATTGGACTGTAAGACATTTGTGCCTTCCGGTACCCGAAGTGTTTCTGTTTTATATGATTCAGACACTCCTAGTTTTAAGGGGTTGTGTGAGCGTATCCGTCGGGAGGTGATGACTGCATCAATTACCGGAGCAAATGATTACGTTACTGTTACTGTAAATATTTTTGCCGGTGATGGCACACTTCTTTTTACAGCCTACAAAAAGAAGTATATTTCGTTTTCGAAAACAGAAGGGAGGCATATAAATGAGAATGCTCATATCAGCATAGAACTTCCAAGATGGGTTACTATCCGTGTGCCAGGAATTGAATCAGCCAGACTGTTTTTACTTGATGGAAATGTGGTATGGAAGGAACGTGCAGTGTTTCCGAAGTCCGAATATAATCGTTTGGAATTAGGACGACATGCAATTGGGAAAGTTGGAGGACAATTAGTATTGAAGTGGAAAGGTATTGAAGGTGAGCAAATCGTTGATTTGGAAACAGGCAAGACCGTGCCCATGAGTTCAATTGTAATAAAAACTGATCCCAGTATAGAGGATTTTGCAGTACTCTCAAGTAATCCAGAAATAGTTGGCGCATTTCAAATTCCTTATGCAACACGCGAGAAATTTGTAGCAGAGTTTTCTGTCACCGATGTATCGAGAGATATATTTTTCTCACATGTATCTGGTTATGTAATGACGATTGATTCAACGGAAAAGAGCGAAGGAGAATCTGGTGATGTAAGAGGGACAACAGTGAGCCGAGCAATTGGAATGTATCTCAAAAAAATAAGTAGAGATCGAACACCACGAGAATATCATCCATTTATCCTTCAATCCTTTAGAGGATCTAATGAGGCGGAAAATTCTCATTCTTTCAATCTAATGAAGAATTTGGAACCTGGTGTTTATCATGTCTCATACAAATGGCAGGATATATTATTACCAGATCTTGGAGACATAGTTATATCTCACAATTAAAAAAGTAGACCTTGTACTTTTACGAAGCCGTCCAATCCTGAATAGGTGGGCGGCTTTTTTCTTTGCCTTATTTCGATAATTTGATACAGTGTTCAGACAAGGGTCTATAGTTTAATGGTAAAATTTCGGTTTCCAAAACCGAAGTTCCAGGTTCGAGTCCTGGTGGACCCGCAGTAACGAACGCAGTGAGGTGCTGCGGGTCCACAGAAATGCAGAGCATTTCGTCAGGACTCGAAAGCCGGAGCGGATGCACGAGTTTGACCCGCCCGCTGGCGGGGAAAGGCGAGTGCCGCGAGGCGGGGTCGAACAAATTTTCCGTCAGGAAAATTATGTGTGACCGAGTCTGCTGGTCAGTCCGGTGACCGAGTCAAAAGTAACTGGTGACCGAGTCTGAACAATAAAAAATAACATTCCAACATTCTGCAGAATGTCGGAATGTTATTTTTTTAGAAAAGCTGTAATAACCTCCTCAACCTCCATAGTCTGACTAACCCCAAACCACTTTATATTCTCATCTCGTCTAAAATAAGTACGTTGTCTTTTCGCATACTGGCATATTGCTGTATGTAAAAGCGTTACAAATTCTTCATGTGTAATTTCCTCCTTTAATAATTTTGCTAGAAAACGATACTCCAGACCCAGGCTGTCCATGCGCTCATATGAAAGACCTTGTTCATGTAGCTGCCTAGTTTCTTCAATCATTCCATCATCTATACGTGACAATAATCGATCCATAATTTTTTTGCGTAAAACTTCTTCATCAACCTGTATCCCGAGTTGCAATACATTGTATTGTGGATTCGACTCAATTGGTGGAACACTTCCTTGATCTTCAATAATTTCAAGTGCACGAATAATACGGCGTTTGTTATGTATGTCTATCATAGAATGTCGCGCGGGATCCTTTTCAAGTAAAAGTGCATTCAATTCTTCTAAGCTCTTTTCTTCTAGTGCATTTCGTAACTCTTCATTTGGAGGAACTTCTGGCGGGATAATATTTTTCACAACGGAATCAATATAAAAACCTGTACCTCCGGCGAGTATTGGAATTTTCCCTCGGGATACAATATCCCCAATTGCTTTATCAGCAAGTTTTTTAAAATCGACAACAGTAAACTGGTCCTCGGGATTCACTACATCAAGAAGGTGATGAGGAACTCCGTCCATTTCCTCTGCTGTTACTTTGCCTGTACCAATATCAAGACCTCTATATACCTGTCGTGAATCAGCAGAAATAACTTCGCCGTTATATTTTTTTGCGAGTTCAATTGCGAGACCACTTTTGCCAGAGGCAGTTGGACCGAGGATTGTTATTAGTTTGTGCATCACAGTCTATCTTTATATAATTCTAGAAATTTCGGAAGTTGTGAATGCAGTGGTTTTGGTAATGCATCTATCTTAAACCATTCAACAGCGTCAAATTTATGTGGCTCACCGTTAGAAACTTTTGTAGGATCAACAAGCACTTTGAAATCAAGAGCAACCCAATGAGTCTTGTCGCTATTGTGTTCTCTGTGTACATCTCGATACCCAAGAAACTCAAAATCTAGAACATCTGTCGAATACTCCTCTAATATTTCCTTCCGGATTGTTTCTTCTATGGTATCGCCAAATTCAATACTTCCACCTCCTTGGTCCCAACATCCATGTTCGTCTCGACATTGGGTACTTCTTTTATTCATCAAAAAATTTCCCTTACCGTCGTGGCAAAAGTATACAACTCCTACTCCCGTATAATCTATACCTTTTTTCATTTATTCTGTGGAATTTCTACTTCCGTTTGACGTTGTTCCAAGTAACCTCTGTATGTTTTTGGATCATCAGTGGGGAATAGTACGTATAATGCATACGGGGCAATAAAAATGATTGTTCCTATGGTGAGGAGGATTGTTTTTATTATTGTGTAAATATTTCCCTTACTCCACTTATAAAATGCTAGACTAGCGAGAAATATTCCGATCAATATTAATCCTGGTATTAATAAGATAAGAAACGCACCGAACGAAAAGAGCTCACAATAGAAGCTAGATTGTGTTGTAAAACATCTTGCTAGCCAGTACAGAATAACAAGAAAATCGAGAATACCAAAGATAAGAAGTAAGTATTCAAGTTTGAGAGGTTTTTTATGCATAGTGCATTATATTACGAGTAATTCCTGGGTAATCGAGACCTTTTTTCATTTGTGCCGCGGGAGGGAATCGAACCCTCATGAGTTACCTCACACGATTTTGAGTCGTGCGCGTCTACCAATTCCGCCACCACGGCATCACAATTGCTTGAGAAATTCTTTTCCAACACCCGATTTTAAATATTTTTCTCGTGTTCTGGCTGAGGGTCTGTCAGGGTGCTCCTCAGTGCGAATTATTTTAAATGGACGATATGCCCGTGTTCGAACATTGTGTCCACTATTGTGCTCTTTTAATCGCCGCTCTATGTTGTTAGTTAAACCAACATAGATGTAATTTCTAGACATACTTTGTAATGCGTATACGTAGTACATAATAGCATTCAAATATTAACGTTATGTATTTTACCACTTGTAGCGGCAACCTGCCTGCCGGCAGGCAGGTTACAGATAGTCTACTGAAAGCGTGTGTAAAAAGCAATTGTTGATGGGTTCTGTATGCAGATGTGCTAAAATAGCTCCATGAGTGACTTCCAAGACAATTCAATTTTTTGGGCTGAGGTAGGAAAGGTAGTACCAAATCCGCTTCAACCGCGAATGACTTTTGACGAGCGAAAGCTTCAGGATCTTGCCGATTCAATTCGGCAGTACGGAATATTACAGCCACTTGTTGTGACGCGTATAGAAACTGAGAAGAGTGACGGAGGTTTAGATGTAACCTATGAATTGATTGCAGGGGAGCGACGTCTGAGGGCTTCTAAGATAGCTGGGTTAGTAAGAGTTCCAATACTTATTCGAGGTACTCAAGACAGTGCTCGAGTAAAGCTTGAGCTCGCTATTATAGAGAATCTACAACGAGAAGATCTAAATCCAGTTGATCGTGCACGGGCATTTGATCGTCTTGCAAAAGATTTTGGATTCAAACACGCAGAAATTGGAAAGAAAATGGGAAAGAGTCGTGAGTATGTTTCTAACACACTTCGTCTGCTCAATCTTCCTGACGAGATGCAAGAAGCTCTTGTTGCTGGGAAAATAACTGAGGGACACACAAGGCCATTGATGATGCTTAATGATCAACCTCAGGAACGTGAAGTTTTATTTAAGGAAATTGTATTCAAGAAAGTAACTGTTCGTGATGCAGAGATGATTGCGCGTAGAATGGCACAACACAAAGTGCGAAATATGAATTACAAAATAGATCCCGTTATTTTAGATATGGAGGAGAAGATGTCTGAGAAATTGGGTACCAAGGTTCAGATTAATAAACATTCTGCTGGAGGGCGTATTTTGATCGATTTCTTTTCTCAGGACGATCTGCAGCATTTAATTGACGTCATTAATCGTGAAGGTGGAAATGTGCCTATAATGAAGACATATACAAAACATGATTCAGATCCACAAACCAGTACAGTAAGTCCTGCTCCTACTGACTCTTTATCTGAGAAAGAAAATGAGACTGTACTTGTACAAGAGAAAAGTAAGCTTGAAGAGGATGAAATTATTAATCCACCTACATTAACAGATGATGAAGTTTCTGCACCGATTTTAACTGCAGAAGAAGCTGTGAAGGAGGAAATAAAAGAACCAGAGCCTTTTGTTCCAAAAGAAAAGGAAGAAGACGAAGACTTGTATTCAATAAAGAATTTCTCACTTTAGTATATCTATTGCGCTACTATCATTTTTGTGGCAGGGTTCTTTTGTGTTTAGTTAATTGAAAACAATAAATAAAAACAACGAACGGAGAATTAAAAATGAAAAGAATAGTTTTAATAGCACTCATATGGGGCGCTTTCGTATTGACCGTATTGGCGTTAATTAACCTCATGTTTATTGAAAGTTTGACATTTGCTGTGCTCTATGTCATTGTTCTCGTCTTTTTGGCAGTGCTGTTGTATAGGTCTACATCGGAAATTTCTCAGTGTATGAGAAAGGGATATTTTTGGATAGGGCTCGGTGTGACCAGCGTATGTCTTTTGTGTGAAAGTGTTATCCTCGGAGTGTCTTTGGGAGGAGCATATACTCCCAAAGGTGTTTGGACAATCACACAGTCTCGTGGAGGAAATACTTACAATGTTTATGAGCCAGATAAGTTCATTTTCATGGAGAAACGACTTGCAAGAATTCCTCGAGAAATTAAGATGGCAGGAATGATACCTTCGGGTGAAATTGATCAGAGTACCAACCAATATATAGTGAGTGCTCAGAATCAGGGCGACAAGTCCCTAAAGGTTTCCTTGAAAGTAGTGCAAAACTTGCTAGAGGATGATGTACATCCGAGCTCGGTGGAGTCGTCCCTTCGAAAAGGAAAAGCACGAATTCTTGAACACCTGATTGCAAATCAAAAAATGCTTAGAACAGGAATGACCAATAATATTGTGCCATTAGAAGTTCAAGACATTTATCTCAGACCTCTTGTTACGTGGTGGTTTGATTCACCGGAAACTTTTGTTTTTGAAGTTTCGAGGAGTAATGGTCAATTACCATCTCCATACTATGTCACCAATATGCCTTCTCTCAAACAGCCATATGTATGGTAAAGGGAGAGAGAGTTTCCAAACCGCGGGTACATAACCTGCGGTTTTTTGTTACTTCTTTTTCTTATCTTCTAGCTTATGCGGATTATGGTTAGGACATTCCTTCCTACTACAACGATCCGGAATAGTTTTTGTCCCATCCATCATGAGGGCTCCACAAACAATGCCGTCAGTTTCGTACGTACATTTTTTACCAGTCGGTTTAGCCTTTATAGCATTTTTACATTTGGGATAATCACTACAACTATAGAATATTCCAAATCGTCCACGTCGCTCCACCATATCACCAGTTTCACAGTCAGGACATTTCACTCCAGTTTTCTTTCGCTCAATTTCCTCCGCACTTTCCTCTATGTGTTTACATTTTGGATAGTTATTACAAGATATAAAACGTCCATATTTTCCATCACGTTCAACTAATTTACCATCTTTACAATCAGGACACGGCTTACCAATCTCTTTTGGCCCTTCAAGTTCTTCACCATCTATAGTTCGTGCACCAACACAATCAGGAAAATCTTTACAGCTGAGGAACTTTCCACTTCTACCAAGCTTTATGATCATATTCTTCCCACAAGTTGGACATTTGTGTTTTGGATCAGCATCACCAAGATTTGTAATTTTTTCTAGCTTATCCTTTAATTTAACTTGTTTAAGAAAAGGTTTGTAAAAATCAGTCAGAACCTTTTCATAGTTGTCTTTGCCATTGGCAATTTCATCGAGCTCATCCTCCATATTGGCAGTAAATGAATCACTAATATATTCAGCAAAATGTTCTTCTAGAAAACTAGATACAACGTCTCCAGTATCAGTAGGGAATAGTGTCTTTCCTTGTTTCTCGACATAACCTCGATCGGAGAGAGTTTTAATAGTTGAAGCATATGTACTCGGTCGGCCAATACCACGTTTTTCTAATTCCTTAACAAGTCCAGCCTCGGTATATCGTCCCAGGGGTTGAGTCTCCTTTTCCTCAGTAGAAATTTTCTCGAGATCGAGTTTCTCACCAATATCAACCTTTGGTACCTCTACATCTTCACCACGAGCCTCAGGATCAACAACAAGCCATCCATGATATGTTACGCGAGAACCGTTCACAGAAAAATCAGGAATAGTCTCATTATCAATATTTGCTACAACTTTTGTACGAAGTATTGCTGCATCAACCATTTGTGAAGCAACAGTTCTTTGCCAAATCAAACGATATAGTTTCTTTTGCTCTGGAGTATTTCCTGCAATATCCTTTCCGCAGTTTGATGGGCGGATTGCTTCGTGAGCTTCTTGTGCGTTTTTACTTTTCTTTGCGTAAGTTCGTAATTCTATTTTATCTTTACCGTACTCTTTCTCGATGTAGCTTATTATTTGTCCGAGTGCTTGTTTACTTAAAGTTGTACTGTCGGTACGCATATATGTAATATGTCCTGCTTCGTACAATTTCTGTGCAATCTGCATAGTACGTGCCGGTGTCATTCCCAAACGTGAACTCGCTGTTTGTTGCAGAGTAGAAGTAATGAAAGGCGCTTTTGGAGATCGTTTTGCTTCTGTCTCTTTAACGTCAGTAATTTTCCAGTTATTCTTTTCTCCAGCAGAAACAATTCGCTCCATCTCTTTTTTATCTCGAGGTTCATCTCCGCATACAAATGGAATTTCAACTCCCCCTGCAGTCTTTGTATCCGCTGTAATAACCCAAAATGTTTCTGGATCAAATGCACGTATTTCTCGTTCGCGCTCCATTATTATTCTTAATGCAGGAGATTGTACTCGTCCAGCAGAAAGTCCATAACGAACCTTTTTCCATATCACTCCAGACAAGTCATATCCAACAAGACGGTCAAGTACGCGCCGTGCCTCTTGTGCTTTGCGCAAAGCAGTATCAATTTTGCGAGGATGTTTCATCGCCTCAGTAATAGCTTCCTTTGTGATTTCATTGTATGTGACGCGGTGTATTTTCTCGGCTATTCCTTTTTTACTATCTTTCAGTATTTCAGCTAAATGCCAGGCAATAGCCTCACCTTCACGGTCGGGGTCAGTTGCGAGTACTATTTCGTCGGCTTTTTTTGCAAGTGTGACTAGCTCAGCCACAACCTTTTCTTTCCCTTTACTTATTTCATAGTGTGGCACAAAACCACCATCGATATCGATGGCTTTCTTGTTGCTCTTTGGAAGATCACGAACGTGACCAACCGAAGCTCGCACTATATATTTACCATCCAAATACTTAGAAATTGTCTTAGCTTTGGCTGGTGACTCTACTATTAAGAGTTTGCTCATATCGCAAGTATTACACGAAAATTAAAAAGTTGGCAAGTGCCTTACTATTTAACTGTGGAAATTTTCCCTAACTGTTCTATTATAAGGCCTTTAATTTCTAGTGTTGAAAGTAATACATTTAGTTCATGAATTGGTGCATCTATATAGATAGCTATCTCATCGCGCGAGCGTGGTTCTGATAAATAGTCTAGTATCCTCTGTTCATCGGGGGACGAAGAGATGGAACTTTGTTTAATCACTTCTTTAGCTTCAAACCCTAAAGCTTCTAATAAATCCTCCGTACACGTTATAGGTGTAGCACCATTACGTATAAGCATGTGAGGACCCTCAGTATTTTTTGAAAACACAGATCCTGGAATTGTGAAAACATCCCTATTGTATTCTGTTGCTAGTCGTGAAGTAATCAGAGTGCCACTTCTTCTTTCAGCTTCTATTACGAGAACTGCATGACTCATTCCTGCCATGATCCTGTTTCGTTTTGGGAAGCTCCACTGAGTCGCTTTAAAGTCCGGCTCAAATTCAGAAATTAAAGCCCCGCCACTTTTTAGTATCTCATCCGCAAGTCGTACATGTGATCTGGGATACAGTACATCTGTATTTAATCCAGATCCTGGAATTGCGACAGTATGTATATTATTTGCTAACGCAGCGCGGTGTGCAATACCATCAATACCAAGAGCTAGGCCGGATATAATCGTGACTGGATATCCGTTTAGGCCTGCAATTAATTTCTCACATATTTCCTTTCCATAGTTAGAATATTTACGTGCACCAACAATAGCGAGAAATGTGTGGTTGTGATTGAGAGGGTTGCCGCGTCTCCAGAGTTCCTTTGGCGGATCATTTATTTCATGTAATAAAGGAGGAAACTCGTCGGTGTTCAATTTGACAAGTGGTGATTCCATTTGTTAATCGTATCATTTCTGTTATGATTAGCCATGTAAACGGGGAATAATATGCTAGATATTAAATTTATAAGAGAAAATCCGGAATTGATTGAACATGCTGCAAAAAAGAAGCATATTAATTTTGACGTAAAGAAACTACTCAGAGTTGACGACAGACGTCGTGAATTGATTGCTCTTGTTGACCAAAAGCGCGCAGAACAGGCGCATTTTAGTCGCAAGGTTCCAGGGACGACCGACACACAAGAACGCGAGCAAATAATAAAAGAGATGCAAATGCTCAAAGCTGACTTTCAAAAAGAGGAAGATGAGCTAAAGAAAGTAATACAAAAGTGGCAAAAGTTAATGCTTGAGGTACCTAATGTGCCAGATGTTACCGTTCCAGAAGGCAAGGATGATTCTGACAATGTAGAGATTAGAACATGGGGCACGCCTACACAGTTTGATTTCCCTGTTAAATCCCATATTGATATCATGGAACAGTTTGATATGGTTGATTTTAAAAGAGGAACAAAGGTTGCTGGATTTCGTGGACATATTTTAAAAAATGCAGGAGCAAAGTTAACGTTTGCTCTCTGGCAGTACACACTAGATTTTTTCGTAAAGAAGGGGTATACACCGCTACTGGTTCCGTCTTTGCTAAACAGAGAGACATTTGTTGGCACTGGGTATTTACCACAAAGCGAAGATGATTTGTACAAGACACAAGATGAACAATATTTATCTGGTACAGCAGAGGTTGCAAGTATGGGAATGTTTATGGATGACGAAATAGATGTAACCGTTGCACAAAAATATATTTCATTTTCACCTTGTTTTAGAAGGGAGGCAGGAAGTCATGGAAAAGATACGAGAGGTCTTATGCGTGTTCACGAGTTTTTCAAACTTGAACAGATTGTATTGTGCGAAGCGAGTCACGAAACATCAGTAGCTCTACATGAGGAAATGACAATGTATGCAGAAGAATTAATGCAGAGTCTTGAATTGCCTTATCACGTTGTAGCAAATTGTGGTGGAGATCTCGGACTGGGGCAGGTAAAGAAATATGACATAGAAGCATGGGTTCCTTCTGAGGAGCAATATCGAGAGACGCACTCCGCTTCATACTTTCATGATTTTCAAACACGACGTTTAAATATTCGTTATAGGGATACAGAAGGGCGACTACGGTTTGCACATAGTTTAAATAACACTGCTATTGCTACACCGAGAATACTTATTCCGCTTATCGAAAACAATCAACAAATAGATGGGTCTATAAAAGTTCCAGAAGTATTACAAAAATATGTGGGCACTGACGTAATTAGGGATTAGTATGTTTGCGAGAAAGCGCAAACGTAAAGTATCCAAAACTCGTCTAGAACAGAGACGAAAAACAATAGTATTGATTGGAGTTGGTATTTTTGCTGCAGTACTTATTTTGATTGGTCTTTTTGCATGGATCACTAATACGGAGCGATTATCTGTTGTTGATATTTATATAAGCGGCAATAAAGTGGTTGCAAGAGAAGATATACGTGATTTGGTTGAAAGTGAGCTTGAGGGTTCATATCTCAAGATTTTTGCGCGGGAAAATATTATTATCTATCCAAAAGATGATATTGTTGCGTCTATATATGATGCCTACTCTAGAATAAAAAATGTCGAAGTCTCAAGAGATGGATTACATAGTTTAAATATTTCAATATATGAGTATGAACCATTTGCATTGTGGTGCGGCGGTTTGATAGATGAATATAGAGAGAGTGAGGAGTCATGTTATTTTTTTGATGCAAAGGGATATTTGTTTGATCGTGCACCAGATTTTTCTGGGGATGCATTTATTCGGTATTATGGAGCAATCTCAACCAGTACTGAACCATTACGTAAATCATTTTTGACTCCAGAAAAAGTAGCACATGTCGCTGATTTTTTGGGACTATTGGAAACACTTTTCTTTGAACCAATATCTTTTTTGGTCACGGCAGAAAATGATTACGTAGTAACTATGAAGAATAACGTGTCTATACTTATTGCACCCGACAGCGATCTGCTAGAAGTTTTGGAAAATCTACAGTCTGTAGTTAGTTCGGAAAAATTTGCAGATGCGCTATCTGATTCTAGTAGTATTTTGGAGTATATAGATATGCGCTTTGATAATAAGGTATTTTACAAATTTGCAGAATAGTAATCCTCATGGCCTACTTTTGTTTCGACGTGATAGTAGTACAATAAAATAATGAGAAAGGTAAGAAAGGATCCTTTAGAAAAGTTGCGTACAAACAAATTGTTAACCCATGTGGTATTTTTGGTTGCAACTTTCGTACTATTCTCAGGAGCAGCCTCCGCCCTAAAGGCATTTGCAGGAACTGATTTATGGGCGTTGGTTGGAAGTGTATTTCCAGAGACCATTACCCCAGAGATGCTTAAAGATAAATACGAAAAGCAAACCATCCGCGTTGTTGTTGTTCCGGGGCATGATAATCAATATGTCGGAACAGTCTTCAAGGGAAGAACAGAGGCAGAACATACACGAAAGATCGCGAGACACTTAATGAAATATTTAGAAAATGATGAGCGATTCACCGCTATTGTTGTTCGTGATACAGATACTGGGAAATACACTGACACATTTTCAAATTACTTTACGCAAAAAGAGAATGAGATAAAGTCCTTTATGAAGGAAAGAAGATCTCACGTTAAGGTGTTAAAAAATGAAGGAATAATTAAATCAACAGAAATCATTGATCACAATTATGCAACGAGCAATACCGCCATACGGTTGTACGGAGTTAATAAATGGTCGAATGAGAATTCGATTGATTTGATTCTTCATATGCATTTTAATGATTATCCAAGACGCACGCGTAGCAATGAGGGAAAGTATTCAGGGTTTGCACTATATGTTCCAGACTCACAATATTCAAACGGTAGAGCAAGTAGAGATGTTGCAGAGGTGATGCAAAAAGAGTTAGCACAATTTTTACCTGAGAGTGATTTACCAAAGGAAAAAGGTGGCATTATCGAGGCACAGGAATTGATCGCTCTAGGATCAAATGCGAGCCAGCGAAGTGCAGCCCTTTTGATTGAGTATGGATATATTTATGAAGCACAATTCGTAAACGCCGATACAAGAGAGATAATGTTTGAAGAGCTAGCGTTGCAGACATATAATGCTCTTAAGAATTATTTTGATAAAGAATATAACCAAACGTCTTATGTGACTGATACAACACTGCTCCCGTATACGTTTAAGGTGACATTGAAAAAAGGTATGCAAGGAAGTAGAGATGTTCTGTCTCTACAGGCGGCACTTCATGCAGAGGGATTGTATCCACCTGATGGGAAGTCTTTAAACGATTGTCCCATTAATGGAAATTTTGGTCCATGTGTGGCTGCTGCAGTAAGTATGTTTCAAGAAAAGTATAAGGAAACTATTCTAACACCGCTAAATATAAATAAAGCTAGTGGAATTGTTGGTGGACGTACACGTGCGCAATTGAATATTTTATACGGGGTGGAATAAATAGTGTTTTTTTAGATAAAATAAAAGTGTGAAATATCGGCGTGCCGACATTTCACACTTTTTTGTTTGAAGTCTTTGTGATTACTTCAAGTTGTAATGGTGTTGCTTTCCCACATTTAATTGTTTTGTGAGTAAGGGTTTGTAATTTGACGAGAAACACATCGTCAAGCTGTACAATTTTTGCGATATTTTCTACTGTTCCGATTGTGAGTCGAACAATACTACCTACCGCTATTTTGTCCTCATCTAAAAGTTTCCAAAATGTTGTCTTTTCCTTCATTTACTATCCTTTCTTTTCTTTCAAGAATATACAAGGTGTGATACAAAGAGTCAATGAGTAAGGAACATGAGATGCCTGAAAAGAAGTCGTCAGTAGGGGTGTATGTATGGCGTCTTTTGATCATAGTTACAGCCCTTACTGCAGTTCTTTATGCTGTGGTTGTGGCTTTTCCCCACAATCGTATGTATAAAACAACTGCCTCTGTTGTTTTACGTGAGCCTGATAAAAGTATTACATTGGGATTTGTGGGCGACATTATGCTTGCTCGAGGTATACCGATTTCAATTGAAAAATACGGAAGTGGCGATTCACAGTTTATTTTCTCCAAGCTAGAGGGTCTAAAAAAGTATGATGTATTATTTGGTAATTTGGAAGGTGTAATTTCAGACAAAGGAAAGAATGTAGGAAGCATATACTCTTTTCGTATGGACCCTATATTTGCACCACTCCTAAGAAGAGTTGGTTTTGATGTTTTGTCGGTTGCAAATAATCATTCTGGAGATTGGAGTGTCACCGCATTTGCAGACTCTATTAATAAAGTTCGGAGTGCCGGTATAAAAACAGCTGGCGGAGGCTTAAACATTATAGAAGCAACATCACCAAGCATAATTGAAGTGAAGGGGAAACAGATTGGTTTTATTGGATTTTCTGATGTTGGGCCTGGATGGTTACGAGCGAACGATACGACGGCAGGTATTTTGATTGTTGGGAATAATGATGCAGAGATTATTAGTGAGGCGAAGGACGGTGTGGATGTGTTGATTGTTTCGTATCACTTTGGGGAAGAATATAAAACAGAATCAAATAATCGACAACAAATGATTGCGCGCGGTGCAATAGACGCAGGAGCAGATATTGTTATTGGACATCATCCTCATGTCGTTCAGGAGATAGAGGTATATAAAGATGGGCTGATTGCATATAGTCTGGGCAATTTTATATTTGACCAATCGTTTTCAGAGGAGACGATGCGGGGGATGTTGCTCGAGATTGTTATTAATGAAGATGGAACATTTTCGTATCATGGAAAAGTTGTGCAGATGAATGAGTGGTATCAACCAGAGATTTTGTAAGTTTGCAGGGACCATAAAATGTGATAATCTAGCTATTATGTCAAGTAACCACGGATTTTGGGGAAAGCTCAAAAAACCATTTTTTATACAGGCACCAATGGCGGATGTTACCGATGCTGCTTTTCGTCGTCTTATTGCAAAGTATGGCAAGCCAGATGTTTTGTACACTGAATTTGTTTCTGCAGATGGATTGATGAGTCCGGGACGAGAAGTCCTTTTGCGTGATCTTATATATACCGAAGAAGAGAGACCGATAGTTGCCCAGATCTTTGGCAGCAATCCAGAGAAAATGGAGGAGGCTGCGCGTTTGTGTGCGGAGAGGGGATTTGATGGCATTGATATTAATATGGGATGTCCTGACAAAAATATTGAAAAACAAGGTTCGTGTGCTGCACTTATAAAAAATCTTGAACTCGCTCGCGAAATTGTTCGTGCGGTCAAACGTGGAGCGGAGTCCGCCCGCCAGCGGATTCCTGTATCAGTAAAAACGCGTATTGGATACAACAAAAATGAATTAGATACATGGTTGCCGGCGCTACTTGCAGAAAACCCTTTTACAATTATTTTGCATGCACGTACTCGTAAAGAAATGTCGGATGTTCCTGCAGATTGGGAAACTATTAAACAAGCGGTTAAAATTCGTGACGATCTCGGAAGCGAAACATTAATAGTTGGAAATGGAGATGTGTCTGACCTAGAAGACGCACGCGCTAAAGCGCGCGCTTCCGGATGCGACGGAGTTATGCTGGGCCGTGCGATATTTGGAAATCCATTTCTCTTTAATACCGAGAAAGATATTAGTGATCTTTCAATAAATGAGCGCTTACATGTAATGCTCGAGCATACCAAACTCTTCCAAGAACTCTTAGGAGATATTAAAAGCTTTGCTGTTATGAAAAAACATTACAAGGCATACGTACAAGGGTGGGATGGTGCCAAGGAACTACGTATAGCTCTTATGGCAACGGGAAGTTTTGAGGAGGTGGAAAGGGTAGTGATGGACTATATAGAATCGATTGGGGACAAGTAATTGACAACTGCTTCAAGTTTGATACTCTTGTGTCAGAGTCTTGTGGGATCATCTTCTCTTCAAGCACCGCTCATTTCTGAGCATAAGTGATTGGGGAACTTTATTCCATATTGGCTGGGACCTACCAAGGTTCACACAGAAAAACAAAGACGCGGATATCGCGTTTCGAAAAAAAGTCAACAACTCAAATGGAGAAGTGACATATGATGGAAAAAATGAATGCACCCGGCGCTGTGAATAACAACGCCATCCCGGATAACGCCAACGTAAACGTGAAGACGATCGTCTCAACACCTACCATCGGAAACTATCGGCACAGAATTGCCAGACCCGGAGATGCGACTTTGAACCTGAATATGGCTGCTATTCTCAGACTTTAACCACGCCCTGGTTATTTTGAGAATCGCCTCAAATATTTCGAAGCCTATCGATTTACTCGATAGGCTTTTTTTCTACCTTACTGTATTACTTCACAGAATGTGTGTATGTTTGCTATACTGCACATGGGTAAAAAGGAAGGTTAAGCCTATGATGATGAAAAATCAATATGTGAAGATCAGCCGTGGTGCAGATAAGTATCTGCGAGAAACCAAATCTTTAATGAATTTAACAGAGAGGGGGTGATCACCTTTCTCCTGTAAGCTGGTGTTCCCTCATTGTTCATTGGCGATGTAGTGTCTTAAATTTCAGGTCGATTTTGAAGCGGGAAAGTTTTACTTTCCCGCTTCTTTTCTTGCCCTGAGCCCGCAGGTCCTGCGTTTACCGAAGGACTAGTCGAAGGGCTTATATTTATCTTAAATCTAATCCTCGTGTATAATAGCTGCATGTCAGAAGTACTATATCGTAAATATCGACCAAAAAATTTTAAAGAGGTTATAGAACAAGATCATGTTGTTACTGTTCTCAAGGAGGCAGTTGCTGGAGAGAATATCGCACATGCGTATTTGTTCTCTGGGTCACGAGGAACAGGGAAGACAAGTATTGCGCGTATTCTTGCGAAAGAGATTGGTACGAGCAACAATGATGTGTATGAAATAGATGCTGCGAGTAGTCGTGGTATTGATGATATACGAGCGTTGCGTGATGGAGTAAATACTCTTCCTTTTGAATCAAAATACAAGGTGTACATAATAGATGAAGTACACATGCTTACTAAAGAAGCTTTTAATGCTCTATTAAAAACTCTTGAAGAACCTCCGGCACATGTTGTGTTTATGCTTGCAACAACAGAGGTAGATAAATTACCGGACACAGTTGTCTCTCGGTGCCAGACACATACTTTAAAAAAACCATCTCGCGATACTCTGCAGGACGTTGTTTCAAAGACAGCAAAGAAAGAAGGCGCTACTTTGGAGAAGGGAGTAGCTGAACTAATAGCGACCCTTGGAGATGGATCATTCAGAGATACATTAGGAACGTTACAAAAAGTACTTACACATGGTGGGAGCAATGTCACTCTCGAAGAAACAGAAAAAATAACTGGTGCTCCAAAACATGAACGAGTAAACAGTTTGATATCTGCACTTGCAGAAAGGGATACCGCTAAAGCACTTGAAGCTATTGTTAATGCGAGAGATGATAACGTAGATATGAGGGTTTTTACCAAGTTTATCCTAGATGATGTTCGCGCTATTATTTTACTCCGTTACGCAGCAGATCTGCAGAAACAGTTTAAGGATGAATACACAGCTGAGAACTATGAATTTGTTGATAGATTGGCAAGAGATGGCAAAGCAATTAGCTCACAGACTGTTCTAGAACTATTAAATGCTGCTGATCAAATTGGACGAAGTGAAATACCGAGCCTTCCATTGGAGCTCGCGGTAATCAAACTAATAGGAGAGACAGAATAGTATGCGTGTTTACTTTGTTCGTCACGGAGAGAGTGAGGCAAATGCAAGTGGTGTGCGTCAGGGTAGTGACGGACACCTATCGGATAAGGGGAGGGAACAGGCACGGATGATTGGTGAGAGATTCAAAAAGACACCAATTGACATTATTATTTCAAGTACACAAAATCGAGCAAAAGAAACAACAGCCGAGTTGCTTACTATAATCGACAAGAAAGTTAGTTATTCTGATTTGTTTGTTGAAAGAAAAAATCCTACTGAAATGATAGGTCAGCACTGGGAAAGCGATGAGACTCAGAGTATGCTTGCAAGTATTTTTGAGCATTATGATCAAAAAGAATGGCATCATTCCGATGAGGAAAATTTCTTTGATCTTGTGGCTCGCGCCGACAAAGCTATTGCATATATAAATGAATTAAAGGCCAGAGATGTGTTGATTGTAACGCATGGTTTTTTCGTTAGAGTAATTGTCGCTCGACTCATTTTCGAGGAGACTCTCACTCCACAAATATTCTTCAAATGGCTTGAGGCTACTCAAATGCCAAATATAGGAGTTGTAGTTTGTGAGGAAATTTTACGACCTAATTCCAAATTACTCCCAATGCGTTCCGGTTGGAGATTGGAGTCTTGGAATAGTTAGGAGTATAAAATTTAGTGATAGAGTTTGGTTTAAAAAAAGAAGGTATAGAGTATGTAGAAAGAGTCGGTGCTTTTGGTGTTGCTATAAAAAATAACTTAGTCTTTATTGAAAAGGCACACAAAGGATATTTTTTACCAGGTGGAGGTGTTGAAAACGGGGAAACAATAGAGGAAGCACTTGAGCGTGAATTTCTTGAAGAGACAGGGTATGCAGTAATTTCTTATATTAAATTAGGAAAAGCGACTGAATATGTAACGATTCCCAAAAAAAATCGTCATATGAAAAAAATTAACCACTTCTATCTTGTTGAGCTTGGTTCAAAAAAGAAGCCAACATATTCAGACAGACACCGGTACCCAGTCGAGTGGGTACCTATGTATAGTATTCAAGAGAAGATGTATCTCAAATCACAGTGGTGGGCGATTCAACTTGCGGTTCAAAATACAACAAGTGAGGTATAATTCCTACGATATATCGTAGGAAAAAATGATACAATATTTGCATCATGCCACATGTATCTCAAAAAAAGTTATCAGATCAAAAAAATAAAGAAATATATTTTGATTTTTTACACATTTTTACTGACAAAGGTACTGGGCATTCTCGTAAGAAAATGTTGGGTGAACTATTAACTCCTACTGAAAAGGTCATGCTCGCAAAAAGGCTTGCAATAGTTGTACTCTTACACAAAGGTGTATCAACATATCAAATCGAAAATGCATTAAAGGTAAGCCCATCTACAACGGCACGTATACGGTTGCAAGTGGAGGTAGGTTTTTATAATGAGATTTCGAAATATGTTTCTAAAAAAGGATCTGGAAAGGATTTCCTAGATATTTTGGAAAAAGTTATCTATGCGGGTATGCCACCCCGTGTAGGGGGAAATCGCTGGAAATGGCTTGATAAAATATTTCCACCAGGAAGGCGGTAAAATGTTTTCTCTATTTACTACTTCACTTATCTAATTCATGCCGCACTTATTGACATAGATTGTTCTACCACGATGTGTTGCAGTAGTAGGGGACAGTTTAATCACCTGGTTTATCATTTTACATACTTTATTTTCCTACGATATATCGTAGGAAAATAGTGGTATTACTATTGATTATTCGCTATCCAGTTCACCAGCATACACTGTCTAATTATAGTGATTTGGTACTATCATTGAAGTAATTGGGTGAATGTACAACACATAGTATTGACTTCTATACCCATACATGTTATTCTTCTATTAACGCTTTTGAATCTCGTGTAGGGCTCTAGAGCAGGCAGACCGCTGACTACCAGTTACGTTTGAATTTATAACTGCACAGCCTTGAGATGGATGCTCTCGTATCACATCTCTTAATACAAAAATAATGAATAGAATAAACAAAAACCGACAAAGTCGGAGTTCTTCTCGTTTTGGAGGAGGAAAACAACGCAATTCTTCTAACGGCTCAAATAGTGGGTCAAATCGCTCAAAATCAAGTGGAGGTTTTCGTAGTGCCAGTAAATCAACTGGTGGATACCGAGGAGGTAGTTCTGACACTAGAAGCCGAGGTGGAAGCTCTGATACACGTCGATCTGGTGGTAATAGTAACGACACTCGTAACCGAGGTGGTTCTTACACACGTAACCGAAGTAATGCCGACACACGTGGACGCTCAAGCGGCGGATACCGTGGAGGAAATTCTGGCGGATATCGCGGAGGTAACTCTGGTGGTAATCGTGGACGAAGCAATGGTGGAAATCGTGGTGGAGGAGGAGGAGGCGGCGGCGGACGACGTGGTGGCCGAAGAATGCCAACATTTGATCCATCTCAATTTATTAATACAAACCCTGTAGACACGAAAGAAGAGGTGTATCAAGCGCAGAATACTTTTGCTGATTTTAATATCAACCGAAAACTCTTGCAGACTATTACAAGAATGGGAATTGAAACACCATCACCTATTCAGGACAAGGTAATCCCAGAAATTCTTGAATTCAAGGACGTTGTTGGATTGGCTGAAACAGGAACAGGTAAAACTGCTGCGTTTCTTATTCCAATTATTGAAAATACATTACAAGACAAGAATCGTCAGACATTGATTCTTGCACCAACTCGTGAGCTCGCTATTCAGATTGAAGAAGAGTTACGAAAACTTGCAAAGGATATGCAAATCTATTCTGTTGTGTGTGTCGGAGGAGTTGGTATCCAAGGACAGATCCGTTCTCTGAAGCGACGTAATCAATTTATTATTGGAACACCAGGACGTATTCTCGACCTAATAAATCGAAAGGCATTCTTGCCAGAATATGTGACCACAGTTGTTCTTGATGAAGCAGACAGAATGCTTGAGATGGGATTCATCCAAGACATGCGAGACATTCTTTCTAAGACATCTCCAGACCGTGAGACACTTTTCTTTTCTGCAACAATGGCAAAAGAAACAGAAAAATTGGTACATGATTTTATGAAGGATCCGGTTATGATTTCTGTTAAAAAGAAAGACACAACAAATAGTATTGAACAGGATGTTGTTCGATTTAGACAAAGTAGCAAGTTTGAAACTTTGCATGAACTGTTAAAGAAACGAGATTTTTCACGAGTGATTGTCTTTGGTGCTATGAAGCACAGTGTAAAAGAACTTGCGTCACAATTGGCAAAAAATGGTATTCGTTCCGAATCACTACATGGAAATAAGAGTCACTTCCAACGACAGCGTTCTCTTGCGAATTTCAAAGCAGGTAAGGCAGATGTGCTAGTGGCAACAGATGTTGCGGCGCGAGGTATTCATGTTGATGATGTATCACATGTGATTAACTATGACCTACCAAGTACGTTTGACGACTATGTCCACCGTATTGGACGAACAGGACGAGCGACAAAGAAGGGTAAGGCACTGACCTTCATCCCAGCGTAATAATATACAAAAATATGTACACAAAAACCCTGTGACATATCACAGGGTTTTTTGTGTAATGCGTATGTATCTCTAATTTGCACATGAACAAAAACGTGGTATAATTCTATCGTTATGAATATAAATGCCACAAAAATAAATCACAAAACTCGTCCACAAACCGTCTCCGGTTTCGGCGCTTCTTATATCTACCGTATAGAACGGTGGCATTATGTTCCAAGTATTTAACTCTTAGTATTGTTGAATTTTTAAAACATCGTGCCATGCACGATGTTTTTTGCTTTTTGACAACCGAATAAACAAAACAAAACAAAACAAAACGAAGGAAAATAGATAATGAAGGAAACTGAACGTAAACAGACAATGACTTTTCGGGAATATCTGAAAAGTAGGAATTCAGCGGCCAATGTATTTCGTTGGGTGCGAAAAGAGATAATCACAAAACAAAGTCAAAAATATCTAACAAGGATGTTAGTGAGTTTAGTCGCGATGATTGTACTGGCATCATTACAGCCAGCTGCGGTCTCCTATATCTTTAAGGGCCTTTCAAATAGCCAAAATAATTTGGTTATTTGGGGAATTGCGATTGTCGGTGTTCTTATTGTCTTACAAAAGATATGTGAGCGTTTCCAACAGGAAAATAGAGAGTGGGTCTTTGGTATTAACTGGAGACAGTTAGATGACAAAGTTAATTCACTTTTCTTTGGGAAATCTATTGCTCAACATGTTCATGGCGGACGTGCCTTATCTGTAAGTAGTATAGAAAAAGGAAGAAGCCGTCTCGTCGAGCTTCAATCAGTTTTACTGTTTGAGGGGATTCCAACCGTGATTCAGTTATTTATATCACTGCTATGCCTTTTGATTCTTGATTGGGTCTCTGGGTTGGTGATGTTTGTAGTATTCTTGATCTATACTAGTTGGGGTACGTACTTAAACTATCGAGTAGTTGTTGAATGTACACCAGTAGAAAAAGATTTCAGAAAAGGAAATCACTGGCGGATGGAGAGAATGGAACATCTTGAAAGGGTCAAAGTAAACGACAGAGAAAGCGGTGAAGTCGCCGAGATTTCTGAATTTTTTAAGGATGTGATTGATCGTGACAGGACGTTCTGGATCTGGTTTATCAGGAACGCCCACATCAGATCTATGATTAATGTCTTTGGAAAAGTCGGCATTATGGCTTGGGGAGCATGGCTGGTGTATATAGGGGATTGGAATATAGGATTACTTTACCCTTTATACTCTTGGTCTGCACAAGTTGCCGATAATCTTTGGAGACTTGGTGAGGTTGAGCGTAGGATCAATTTCCATTTGCCAGCGGTCACTTCGATGATCGAGGCATTATCTATTGATCCTGCAATTAAGGATATTCCTGAAGCAGTCAGTATTGATCACTCTAAACCCCATTGTATTCATTTTTTGGATGTCACCCATGTGTATCCAGAGAGTGAAAAAACAAAGAGCGAGACTCCTCCTGCTATTGTGAAGGTAAACTTCACAATTGAACCAGGAGAGAAAGTTGCTCTTTTGGGTGAATCGGGTGCTGGAAAGACTACATTGATGAAAGCTCTGTTACGGTTTGATGATCCTACTTCAGGAAATATTCTTGTTGATGGGGGAAACTTAAAAAAGATTACACAAGCTTCTTGGAAGAGAGGTATTGGGTATATTGCGCAACATCCACTAGTTTTTGATGGGACGATTCGCTATAACTTAATGTATGGATTAACTCCAGAAGAAAAGGCGAATATGACCGATGAAAAATTGTGGAAGTTGATGGATCGATTGCAGATCGACTTCAAAGAACGTTTAACCAGTGGACTGGATACAGTTGTTGGGAAGAATGGTTTGAAGTTATCTGGTGGACAATCACAGCGACTATTGATTGGTGCTGCTGTGATCAAGAAACCTTGGCTTTTGGTTGTTGACGAAGCAACTTCGAGTCTTGACTCAACTACAGAGAAGAAAGTTCAAGCAGGACTTCAGGAAGCATTAACCGAAAACACGAGTGCATTGTTTGTTGCTCATAGGTTAGACACTGTTCACGGACTATGTTCGAAGTTCGTGGTGTTAAAGCCAGCTTCGGAAGTTAAAAATGGCGACGGACAAGTCGAAGCCATTGCAGGATCGTTTGAGGAGCTCCACAGGATCTCTCCAACCTTTCGTCGTCTTGCAGATGATCAAGGAATCGTGATAGATAGAAATGTCTCTCACAGCCTCGTCTCATAGACAAAATTACAAATATTCAAAAGCGCTACACCAGGTAGCGCTTTTTTTGTTGACAATATAATCCAAAAGGAGTATTTTTATTTTAGATTTAGCAATTGCCTGTAAAGGCGGAAAGGTTACTATGCAATGCTATGACGAGTATTATAACCATGATGAGTATGAGCAGGAATTGAAGGCGATACAAGCATCTATTATTGGATCTTGGGTAACAATTGCGAAATGCATTGTTTCTGCAGGGATTGTTGTGATTGTGTTTTGTTTTATATATGCATATCACCAACCTGAAACAACATCAAATTCACGTGCTCTGCCGATAGAAAAGAAAGCTGAGTACTCATTTAAGTTATTTCAAGCAGAAGTTTTGGAATCAAGCAAAGCTAAATAGTGAGATGTATCTCACAAAAATTTCGAACCAGTTCTACCTACACGGGGTAGAACTGGTTTTTTTATACCTATTTCACAGATGGATAAATTTTTTTCCAAAGAAATGGTATCTCGAGTGTGTTGTTTGAGACAACCCATTTGTATACCGCTGGACTTATTGCTAATGAAAAAATAACTGTACCGAGTAAGTGCATGAGTGTGAATGGTATCTGACCTGCAAGCGCCGACATGAATGGTTGATTATAAAACAGAGGTCCTATTGAAAGTCCGGTAACAGCGTCGTAGAGAATAGTCCCAACTATACCAAAGGTAAGGTAATTAGTTACACTACTTTTTCGTTTCTTAAAGAAAAGATATGCACCAATACCGAGGGCACCATATGACACGCCTGTGATTAGAGTCCACATACCTACTCGTCCTGTTATTATGTCGAACAAAACAATTCCTATAAATCCAAATAGAAAAGTTGGCAGCATCCCATACTTTTTCGAGTAAGGCATAATGGTCGCGAGCATCGGTTCAAAATTTGGTGGGCGGAATGGGAGTAATCGTATAAGTAGTACTAGTATCCATCCAAGTATAAATTTAACTCCTCCTGTTTTAATAGATAAATTATGCATGTTGCGTACAATTAAGTAAGTAATAAAAAAACCCAGCCACGGCAGGGTTAATTTATATAACGCCTGACGCGGACAATAAGGCATAAGCCTACTCTACAGGATCGGACTTACTCCATAAATGGAGAATACCGTTGCGCGACAGTGCTGGATTCTCACCAGCTTCACCTTAGAGTGATGAGATAGTACCACAGTAGAGTGGTTAGAGGAAGTTCTAG
>NVTD01000043.1 GCA_002401445.1 Candidatus Wolfebacteria bacterium
TAATGTAAGATATGTTATTTTAAGTATTCACGAAAAGAAAAAGAATGGTAGTATAAGTAGAAGCCTCAAAGTTGATTACCATCTCGAAGGTAATTTAACTAAGCCAATATCAGAATGGGTATGTTTTGAACATGAAGGTTATGCATTACACAAAGCACATGACTGGTGGAAAAATTGCTCACTTGATATGCCAAACCAACCGCCAGATAATTTGGATCAAGTCATCAAAGATTTTAACGAGGGATTATTAAAAGAAGCAAAAAGAATTAGTGTAAGAAAAAAGAAGTCTGATAAGTTTTGGACAATTGAAAAAAGAGAATTTGGCCCTATTTTAGAGGAGGAAGAGGCATGACGCAAACCGCAGAAGAAAAAGCCGAATGGAATAGAGAATACAGAAAAAGAAATAAAGACAAGGTTAGGGAAACTAATAAAAAATATAGAGAGAAAAATAAAGAAAAAATTAAAGCACAAAAAAAAATATATACAAAAAAAAATAAAGAAAAAATTAGAGAACAGAAAAAAGAGTACAATGAAAAACATAAAGATGCCAGAAAAATAGCAAATAAAAAATATCGCATGAAAGAAGAGAATAAAGAAAAAGCAAGGGAGCGCTCTAAAAATTGGGCAATTGAAAATAAAGACCATATTAAGGCTTATAATTTAAAAAACAAAGAGATCAAAAAAGCCAAAAGACAAATATATCTTAAAAACAATCAGGAAAATGAACGAGCTAGATGGAAGAGATATTATCATGAAAAAAGACCGTTAATGCTGGAAAGAGCTAAAAAATATAGAAAAAATAATGAAGAAAAATTAAAAGATATTAGACATAGTAGGCGAAATAGAAATGTTGATTATGTAAACAAAGCTAAGTCTGGTGGTTGTATAAAATGCGGATTTAATAATACAGCAGCTATCGACTTTCACCATAGAGATCAAAAAGATAAGGTTAGAGATGTGTCGAGAATGATTTCTGACATAAGCACTATAAAAAAAATACAAGAAGAAATAGACAAGTGCGATGTCCTCTGTTCGAATTGCCATAGAATACACCACTATGAAGAAAGGAATAGAGCATGAGTGATATTAAAGAAACTATATTAGAGATGATAGACAACGGCTTGTCGGCTCTTCCTTGTTTTAGCTCCGACAAAAGACCGCTTTATAAATGGAAAAAGTACCAGAATCATGCACCAGCTGAATACGATATAAATAAATTGTTTGAAGGAAATAAGGAATACGATTCTGTCTGTATTATAGCTGGTGATGTAAGCTCAAATTTTGAAACAATTGACTTCGACATGAAGGGTGCGTACTATGCCGAGTGGTTGGAAAATGTTAAGAAAATATCTCCGCATATTGCTGATATTTTAATCGTGGAAACCTCTCAAAGCGGAGGAGTCCATGCCTCGTACCGCTGCTCTGAAGAAATTTGTGGCAATGTCAAGCTTGCAACTAAAGACGACAAGTGCTACATTGAGACTCGTGCAAATGGAGGCCTTATACTTGTAGCACCATCGAAGGGTTACAGCTTAGTTCAAGGCGACTACAATAATATTCCAGTACTGACAAAAGAAGAAAGAAACATGTTGCTCAATGTGGCCTGGGAAATGGACGAAGAAAGAAAAAAGCACAGACCAGAATCGAAGAAAAATTCTTATAAATGTGTATGCCCTATTGATGATTTCAATGAATGCGGCCAAATTGAGCCACTATTACTAGATGCTGGATGGAAAGTATTCGATCATTCAAATGGCGATAAGCTTTATACGAGGCCAGGAAAAGATACGGGAACATCAGCAAGTTACAACGGTACAATATTTTACGTTTACACATCCTCCACAAGTTTTGATGTGAACCAAGGATACAATAACTTTCAAGTTCTATGTCATCTTCAATTCGATGGTAATGAAGGTGGAGCGAAAGAATATCTTCTTAGTAAAGGTTATGGAATCAGAACCAATGGAGTTCAGACAGAAGATTTATTAGCAAGCATGGGTATAGGTCAACATAAACCAATTCCAGCACAACCTAAAAAACAAAAGTTAAATAGAAGAACCAGTCTATTACCAAAAGAATTACTGCATGTCCCAGGTCTGATTGATGACATAATGAATTTCACAAGAGACAATGCTTACCATCCAAATCATGTAATGGCTTTCGGTGGAGCAATATCATTGATGAGCTTTCTTCTTGGAAGAAAAGTAATGGATGAAAAAGGTACGAGACCAAATATTTATATTCTTGGTTTAGCTAACTCATCTTGTGGTAAAGAATTTCCACGGACAATCAATACCATGATTCTTGAAAGATTGGGACTGACTCACTGTTTAGGAAATTCGTTTGCATCAGCTGAAGGTATTGAAGATGCTATGAAGTCAACACCTAAATTACTTTATCAAACGGATGAGATGGCAGAATTTTTGGAAGCTATCAACATGGGTAAAGACCAAAGGTATCTAGGTATCATGTCACACCTAATGCAATTGTACACATCTTCATCGTCAACAATGCCAGTAAGAAGAAAAGCTGGAGGAGAAACACCGTTACCAATTTCACAACCATCTTTCACAATATTCGGGACATGTGTTCCAAAATATTATTATCAAGCTTTGAATGAAAGAATGCTAACAAATGGTTTCTTGGCAAGATTTTTAGTTCTTGAGGGATATAAAAGAACTCGTTTCAATGAGAAAGCCATTAGCGAAATACCAGATTATATCATTAGAGAATGCAGATTTTGGCACACATTTAATCCTCGTGGTGATGACAAAGGTAATTTAGAAGATTACAATCCAAGTCCATTAGTTATTCCAAGGTCAGAAGGATGTATGCAGGCTCAAAGAAACTTTGTTGATTATATACATGGTGTAATGGCTGAATTTGAAAAACCAGAAAATGATGATACTGTTGGTATGACTTTATGGGGAAGAGCAAATGAAAATGCATCAAAACTTGCATTAATTTATACCTGTTCCAATTGGCACAATCAAGAACATAAAGTAATTACTGAAGAAGCATATATTTGGGCAACAAAAGTTGTGACATGTGTACTAAATAATTTCATGGAAAATGTTCATTCTGGAGCAGCTATCGAAGAAGTCGTTTGCTCAATGGCTGGTAAAGCATTGAAAGCTATCTTGAATGAAGGTGGAGAAATGACTAGAACAGAATTAAAATTAAAGATTAGAGTTAGCGCAAGAAAGATGGATGAAATTATCAGAGAATTAATTGACAATCATCAAATCAAAGTAACATCAGAAAGAACACATATGACAGGAAGAACAGCCGTAAGCTATCAAGCTATTGTTGGTTATTCTTGAATAAACATTAATGAATTAGTTTCCAGTGGTTCTAAAAGTATTTCAACACCAAATGAAGTTACTTTTGGGACAACTGTACATTTGACAGGAACTTCACTCCCATGGGTTGGTAGATAATTAAATGTCTGCAACCCAGGAGTTCCCAATGGATGATTTTTAATATCAATCGTTTCAACTCCAGCAACAATATATGTATAATGTAATTCAAAATTAGCGTACCCATCACCCTGGAATTTTGTCGTAACATCTGGTGCAGCTGGCGTACTTATATCGGTAGTTGTAGAAACATCTGAAAAAATATATGGAACAGAAACAACATGAGTTTCGCCAAGTGCTGGAATCAATGCTTCGTTCCATCCATTTGCATGAACCAATCCGTTCTCAACAGCAAATTGAACTGTTGTGCTATTGTCAGCTCCAGGACTTGTTTTAGTTACAAGACCAACAACTGATTGAACTTTTAATCCAAATGTAAATCTTGTGGCTTCATTAACATCTTCATCTGCTTGTGTAATAATATTTGCATTGTCTGGATTCCAATTTGATAACCTGACATTATATTGATTACTTCCGGTAGTAACTGTAAATGGTCCTTGTAACGTACCATCCTTATCTTTGAAACCAATTTGCCCAGTCATTGCTCCATTAAAAGTTACTGGCTCTGATAAATAAACTACTGATCCAATTATATCTTGAACTGTTCCTGAAATTTCTTCAGATAATGTTTCATGAGTCAAGCTTATTTTATCAAGCATAGATGGTATGTGACCTTCAACATCTGTTTTGAATGACACAATTTTTCTTGATAATCTATCTTGAGCCAAATAAAACATTCCTTCTTGCCATGCTTTAGTTCTATTTGTAACGGTATATAACCTTAATGTTTCTTTTATATCTGTTTCGCTTACAGTTTCACCAGGCCAAACAGCATTAACAGTTTCAAGCTGATTTGTTGTTTCATCAAAATAACTTATCTCAAAATATTTAGGGCTGAATTCGCTTCTAGGATTCCAGACAACATTGACGCTATCTTTTTGAATATTATCTGCTGTAAAGAATGATGTGATACCAATTTTAAATTCATTTCTTACCAGCCATACCTTACCTGATCTTTGATATACTTCACACCGAGCAGCTTGTGCAATTTGACTAAGAGATTGAAATGCTGTTATTCCAGTTTCAAATCTAACATTGCATTCAATAGGTGGTTCTGTACCAATTATTATTGATTGTAAGTGTTGGTCAAGATCAATTAAATGTTGTAAGTCAACTCTTGTGTCATCAAGCCCACATCCATAATCTGAATTTCTTGCCATATCATAATATGCCCAAACAACTGACTTTGTAGCATCGTCTAAAGTTTCAGATCCAAATGCATCGAAGGTGCTTATTTTCCTTGTTGTCTCAATATTAAATATGTCTGAGTTGCTATTGTTTAATTGTTCAGATGCTTGTACAGAAAATTCAATAATAGTGTATTGAGTACTTGCTGCGATACCATTTTCATTATATGCTTTTAGCGATACAACAGTCATCTCATCTGATATATTTGGGTCAGTGGATTGAGCACCATTTCTTCTTAAATCAACTCTATATCGTCCACTCAACGCTTGCGGACCAGGTCCTGGAGCAGGAGGAAATGGAAATTCAGTTATTGTATGAGTAACCCTAACTACTTGCCTCGTTGATCCGCCTGTCGTAAATCCAAATTCATGAAATATTCCTGGAACTGTGTCGTCACCATTTTGATCTATCTCAGTTATTTTTATAGATATTGTCGCATCTCTATTTGATAAATTTCCACTACCATCATCTACATATAAGCCTTTTAGAAATTCTAAATCAACTTCTATTTTGTCGCATACAAAATCCTTTGGAACAACAAAGAATGATCCAATACTTAATGTAGACATAACAACATTTCTAACTTCTTTTGATGTTACAACATCATTTTCAAACAATACTGGAGAATCGCCTATATCAAGTATTCCAACAGAAACATCTCTATATCCATCAGCTGGAGAATCGCCTATTTTTAAATCGTCTGGATCAGATAAGAATTTGCCTTGACCTAGACATAATCTTCCGTAAATAATTTGCTTACTGGTGATCATATCATTGTAAAAATCACTGGCAATATCTGGATAAGCTCTAATTTTTCCATATTGAACAGGAACAGGTTGTCCAAGTCTTGCTGTATTTCCAAGGCCAGTCAATCTGTAAGTAGGTGCTTGCTGTCTTATTTTCTGATTTTTTGGTTCGTCAGGTTTATTAAATGCATTATATATCGCTCCCTCAATTGGGTGTAGAGCTATGAAAAGATTTTTAAAGTCATCAGAATTTTCTCCACCTCTTGGATAAGAAGTAAATACACATGAGCAATCTAAAGGAACTGGCTTATTCCATTCGTCTCTTTTTAAGAATAAAGGATTACCAGCTTTATTAACAATGCAGCATACAGTTGGTAAATCAAATTCTTTTATTTTATTCTCCTTCATGTAATCAATAGGAGAACTTCCATCAGGCATTTCACCAAATAATTTATGGTGACTTATTGGATTGTAAACATGACAAAATGAAGTCATTTCTTCGCCCTTAATAATGATGAAATTCTAGTATCTGATTCTATCAAATTCTTTCTTGGAGTAAATACTACTCCATCATTTTTCCTACAATGGAGAACACCACTTTGGCCATCAATAATAGTCCAAATCCCAATATGGAAACTGTTATGAACATTACCGAAAAGCACAGCATCCCCTTCCACAGCCACACTGACATCAAACCAATTCTCTTGAACATCTTTTGAGTTATCAACAAAATCTATCGCTTCAGCTCTAGTTTCATAGCATGGAGCTACGAAATCTAACTGTTGACTAAGACCGAAGACATTCGTTTGAACATCTCTAAAAAATTCGTAACAATCATAATCTTCACTCCATTCTTTACCTAAATATTTTTGGCTCCAATGACTCATCGTATACCTGGGAACTCCTCTGTTGTATAAACCCTTTGAGGTACTTTTAAATTAACCAAATCTGGATAGCCAGCTGTCAAATTCAAATCATTATTTTTCAATGTTACTACTCTAGTTTCAAGTGCTGTTTCAAATCCTGATTGTGGTCCAGATGTTCCCAATATCCAAGATTGAGCTAACACTGTAATCGGATCTAAAGTTATTACCGCTGCATCAATATATGATATTGTCTGCCTACCAATTTTTGACAACGTAATACTAAGAGATGAATTAGATTTTGCACTCATTTGTGGAAACCTTATTTTATATTGTCTCCCTATGTAAACTTGTCCATCTAATTCAATATCATATTCACTTCTTGCAAAATATAATGCTGAAGGAAATGTAGGATGATTTAAAACCATTGTGTCAATAGTTGTTACATCAGTCGGAGCAGAAGCTAATGCTTCTTTCATGGCTTGAGTAAAGGATATTGGCATTATGTTACCGTCCTATACATCAAAATATTATTCAAAAGGAAGCCATAAGCAAAAGTAATTGCTCCATTATTCTTAACCATCTTAGTGACACCTCTTATAAATCTAGTTCCTACTGGAAAAACTCCAGACACTCTCCATTCTTCAAAAGCTTCGTCATCATTTGTACTGTATTGAGGAAATGATTTTTCAAATAATATATTTCTGGCTATATCTAAAAATTGTATCGATAAATCAATAGTTGGTCCAGCTGTATTTCCAATCATCATATAACCAGCCATCTCATATTCTAATATTCCTGCATCAATATTTGCTTGTGCATTTGGAAATAACCCAGCATCATTTGTGAATATTTCTCCGTAGCTTTCGCAGTCATCAGTAAATGCGTTTGCAGCTGTACCTCCTGTATTTCCGCTTAGGCCATATGTGAATGTCTCTCCGAATACAGTTATATCAGGTACAGGAGCGCCAAGAAATGGAGCCATTGATCCTGTTCCTATTTTATAAACCGAGCTTCCTATGTCATACCATTTAGCTTGTGGACCCGGATCGCTTGTTATAGCTGGAGTGTAATGTGTAAAAACTGACTCACTAAATAATCTAGCCCATTCCTCGGCTACAGGTATTCCAACTTGAGGAGGTATTATTTCAACTACGATATCATTTCCATCATGGACAACTTGATTCCCATTGTGGACAATGTTTCTAACTATTCTAGCATTTCCACCTTCTGAAATAGGCCAAGTATCTTCAATTAATCCTGGTTTTGATGAAGCTATTTCTGATCTTGGAGCCATTAAGAATGAATAATTATGGTCAGATAAAAAGCCACTATCTTTGAACTTTGTATCAAGAAATCTAAATACCCAATCTCCAGCTACAAATCCCAATCCTGTCAGCCAATTGGCATCAAACCAAAGTTGACCATAGCTCAAATCATATTTTAAGAACTTTATAAATGTATCTCGATCGTCATCACAAGAAAATGTGAACGCAAATGTTCCGGTGTATCTCTCACCAGTAGTCATTTTTCTGAGTCTTTTTTCAAATCTATCCGTCTTCATATCTTTGGTAGATTTTTTTGCTTTTATAGTAAAGTTTCTAGCTTTAGGCTCTGTTAAAGTTGTTGGATAACTAGGCATTTGCTTTACTCGGCCACGGAGAAGGCAAACCTTCTGTGGCACTCAATCTTAAAAATGGTTTCAATTCCATATTCATTCTAAATATAGGCAATGAACCTTGCATTGCTGTTGGAAATGTTGTCATTCTAACTACATAGCCATCATATCCAAGTATAGAAGTCCAGTCAGCTTTAAAATAAGCCAAGCCATCATTCAATGTTACTCTCCAAAATGTTCTAAGAATATTAAATTTAGACAATAATGGATCTGAATTATTATCTAAATACAATGTAGCTGAACCAGTTACGATACCTCTTGTGAACCTTCTTGTAGATTCAAATGCTCCAAGGTCATTATTTTGACTAAAGTCCAATGGTTTTGTCAGCAAACCTTTAAATGGAGCTTCTGGATCAGGTAAATTTGAAGGCCATGATACGAACGCCATTAAAAGTCTCTTCCTATTCTATTAACAATTGCATTTCCAAAGTCACTGTCTTGATCATTAACTTGATTTGCTAATGCATCTCCAACTTTCTTGGTAAGGATATCAAGCTGTAAACCTTGATCAGTTTCTGTTTCAACTACTTCTGTTTCAATACCATTTGAATTGATTATATTTATGCTAACATTATTAGAAGCTGGACCAGACTCATTCATATTATTTAAGAATGGATTCGTAATTTGTGCTGGAGGAGGAGCCATAAACACTGGATTTGAATTGCTTGTAGAAATTGCTCCATTATTTATCTGCTCTAATAAATCTCTGTTAGCAGTTGTGGCTGAAGCATTGACAACAAATTCTCCATTAGATAGATTAGCACTTATGCTATCTGATCTTCCTGTCCCTGGACCATTAACAATACCACCATCAGCAAAAGAAGATGAAATGATATTAGCAATTTGTAAAGCTCCAGCAGCTGCAACGGTTGCTGCAAATATTAAGTTAGCTGGATATGGATTGTTCAATGCTTTTGAAATACCACCGGCTATATTCAACCCAGCTTCAGCAAATGCAAATGCTTTCTCTGCAATGAATGCAGCTTTATTTTGCTTCTCCCTGTCTTCGTTAATTTTAGCAAATTGGTTCGATATCATTCCAGCAAATTGAGCAAGATTTTGAAGATTAGCTGCTATTACGGCTCTTTTCTTTTTAAGTTGTTCATCTTCAAATTTATTATTTATCTTTGCGATCTTATCATTATTTTTCTTTATGATGGCAGCTTCTGTTATTCCATGCATTTCTAATTCTGATTGTATATTCTCATTAAAAGACCTGAATAAATTTAATTTAGCTTCATTCTGTTCTTCTTGTGCGATTAATTCTGAATCTAATTTTTCTCTAAGCGTACCTTCTGATTCAAAATCTTGCCTTAAACCCAAAGCTTGATCACTTGTTCCACCTACTTGCAATGATGCTTCTTGCTTATTAGTAATTTGCTCTCTAAGTAATCGATTTACTTCTTTTAATTTTTCTATACCTTGATCGTCAGCATTATTACCAAGCTTTTTTAATGTAGTTATTGTTAATTGATTATCAGCTATCTTTTTTTCAATTCCTTCTATTTCAATATCTTTTTGAAGTATTGCTATTTGAGTTTGCAATTGACGATCAAATGTATCTGTTACTCGATCTCTTAATATAGCTAATCTTTCTTGATTACCAGAACCTGATTCAGCAACTGATCTAGCTTGATCAAGCAATGCTTTTTCTGCTCTTAGTTGTCTAGCTAAATTTTTCTCTAATATTTGAGCTTTTTTCTCAGTAGCTTCTGCCAATGCTGTAATACTTTCTTCATTGGATTTCAAATCTAATTTAATTAAAGCTGCATTATGCAGTTCTCTTAGCTTAAGTATTTCAGCATCTTCAAGTTTAGTGAATTTAGTTCTTTGAGAACTATCTAGTGGGCTACCTTGAGATACTGTTGATAATGCCCTTCTTGCATTTTGAGCTTCTATTAAATCTTTTGTTAGTTTTTCAAGTCCTCCAGCAGCAACACCTCTCTCAACATCTTCAAGGAATTTTTCTACAGCTCCAAAGCCTGAATCATCTCCTTTTGCTAATTTTATGTTAGCTATTTTATTAAGTTGAATTCCATATGCCTCAATACCTATCTCGCCATCCTTAAATGCTTTATTCAATTGCTTTATCTTTTTAACTTGTAAGTCAGTACTTCTTCCAGCTGCTTTTAAAGTCTTGGCCAATGATTTATTTTCAATGTTTTGTTTTCTAAGCGAGGCCACAAGTTCTCTATCTGCTTTGGCTTGTTTTACTCTGGCTGCTGCAAGATCGTTTGACACTTCTAATGTTAATAATAAATTATCTTGAAGAGTACCATGACCTTGTGCAGCTTTTTTAAGAGCACTTACCCATGCTGATATCTGTGCAATATTAAATTTGAATTTATTAACAAGTATATCAAAAGTTCCAGTCAAATCTTTCATGGTAAGAGCAAATATACCCATACCTTCACCAGCAGAAGTTGATGCTCCTGCTAATGCTGCAAATATATCTGATCCTCTTAATGCACTTTCATTTAGAGTATCTATCTCACCTTCAGATGCTGCGACGGCAACTCCAAAAGAAGCTATAGCTATCGTCAATCCAATTAATGCTCCCTTAGATGCTAGTGCTGTTAAAGCTACCCTTGCACCACCAATAGTTACTATGTAAGCCTTCATTGCTGCTATTCCAAGACCTATCTTAGCAATTGCAGCTGGACCAAACATAACTAATAAAGCTGCTGAAGCAGATATCGCTAACAGCTTAAAGTTTTTAGCAAGAACAATTACACCTTTTGAAAAGGTGTCAAATATTCCTGTAGCCTTATTGAACTCTCCTAAGAATTTAGTGAACTCATTTCCTAATACGGTGAATGCTTGTCCAATTGTTGGAGTCAATTCGCTAAATCTTTTGTCTGTTTCTTCGGCAAGTCTGGCCATTGCTTTTCTAATTACATCAGCAGTAATAACACCTTGTGGAGCCAACTTTAATAATTCACCACGAGCTACACCAAGTTCATCAGCAATAGCTTGAGATACAGTTGGAATCGTTTCCATGACAGTTCGAAATTCATCACCATCTAGCTTGCCTTTATTAAGAGCTTGACTCAGCTGTCTCAAACCTTGAGATGCTTCAATCGTACTTAAACCAGATATTGTCAATTGTTTTGATAATGTCTCTGTGAATCTCAATGATTCTTTTTGCGATGCTCCCAATCCTTTTAATGCTAAGTCAAATCTTTGAAAAGCTTGAGTTACATCTGCAATAGGAGTACGAGAATCAACAGCTATTTTGAATAACTTCTCTTGGACAATAGCAGCTTGACCAGCTGTTTTTGTTACGAGCTTTAACCTGTTTCCTAAATTTGTATAGGCATCAGCTGCTTCTTTTATTTGATTTGCAGCATAGAAAATAAGCAAAGTTCTTAATGTTCTTGTTAATCCAGCAGCTGCATTTGAAACCTTTTTGAAGCTTCCAACACTTTTCTTTAATGCTTGATCTTGTCTTCTTATTAAATTATTTGTTCTTATTATTGCTTGACCCAATCGTTCTTCAGCTACTTTCAATCTCTCATTTACAATAGATGTTCTTACTTTTGCTTGTCTTGTTTTTTCTATTTCTCTTGCCAATTGACCTTGAGCAGATGCTGCTTTTTTCTGAGACGAAATTAACTTACTGAACTCAGAACCACCGATCGACTTCAGTGTTTTCTTCAACATCTTTATACTGGAATTTGCCTTGTCAGCTTCAGAACCGATTCCCTTAAGACCTTTTTCGATCTTTTCGTCAATCTTTCCTTCAATTTGTATGGTTATAGTTTCTTTGGCCATTATTTACCTGCGACTTCCAAACCACGTTTTATTGCAGCATCAATAAAGTTTTTATTTTGTGTTGATTTTCCACCTTCTAAATCAATTATGTAGTCAGCATTATTTTGTATGAATATGGCCTGACCTTCTTTTTGTGATTTGATTGCAGCAAAACCTAATGACAATACGAATGAAAGACTTGCACCAGCTGTCCTTCCATCTTCACCTGGTACAAATGCATCTCGTTCAATATTATCTGGAGCACCAACGCTCACTTTCCAATTAGAAAGAGCTTTTGATGTATCAACTGGAGTTCCAATAGCTGCGACCTTTAAGACTTCTTTTGCAGTCGCCTTAATTCTTTTGTCAATCCTAGCTACCTTTTCAACTTTTTTTTGTAGTCTTTTTTGAAGCCCTGCTAAGTTCATTTTTCTTGCTCATATATTCAATGTAAGCTGAATCTATTTTACGTATTAAATATAGAAAATCACTTGTTTCTTCATAATCAAATTTATAGTACTTGCAATACATTAATATAGAAGAATAAGGTATTTGTCCGATACTATTATTGACTGTGCGATCTGTGCCTAGTTCAAAGAATGAATCATAATAAAAGTATAGACCTATTCCAAGATGTGGCTTGTTAGCTATCTTATCCGGAATAGGACCTTTCATCCTTCTAACTTGTCTGAGGATTTTGTCCTCCTCTTCTGGTCTCATCTCACAACCATAGAGAAGAACATCAATTAGTTTTTTGCGTCTTCCTCAAGCTCTTCACGTTGAAAATTTTCTATTTCATTAGATTCAACTCTCAATCTTTGATATAAATCAGAATAAGCTACATCTTTAAGAAGATTGACAGCATTCAGAAAATTAAATTCTAAATTTTCTCCATCATCGTTCAATTGAATATTTTCCCATCCAATCATAATGTGCTTACAAAATAATTCTAAAGTAATTCTTTTATCTTCTTCTTCAGAAAGATTTCGCCTTCCCATTTTCTTAACTTCTCTATTAAGAGCACGAGAATATTCTTTATTAGCATCTGACATTCTACATATCTTAAACTTAGGATACGTACCATCTTTGTTCTGTGAAAACTCAACCCAGATACCGTTTTGTACGGCATCCAAGTCAGTTTTAAAATCATCTCTTAAACTCATAATTAACCTTCCAAAATTAATTGTTATTAAAATTACGCTGTTGGCATTGCAACAGTTGGTAAATATTGAAACTGAGTGAATGACATTGTATAACCATTATCATTTTCAGCTGCAAAGTTTTCTAGAGGAATAGTAATTGGACTGTCTTTTTCGACATTCGCTTTACCACCACCTAGACCAAGTAATGGAATATCAAAGGCCCATCCAGCATTTTTCTTAGCTATGATGGCATCGATAGTCACATCGGCATTGTTTCTTACTGCTTGAGTTGCTGCAACAGTTGTGAAATATGCTGTCAATGATCCACTTACTACGAAGTTTCCTAAGGCAACACTGATCGCTCCTAAAGTTGCAATAGCTTTAACTGGACTAACATTATTATTAATATTAATGTTAAACTCAGATAAGAATGCAAATAAAGCAGTTGGATTCAATGTAGCTGAATCAATTACATTCATCAATTGTCTACGGACATCTGAAGAAGTATTGTAGGCATCGTCACCATTTGAAGCTACTCTTGTACCAGATTTTACACCAGTAGTACCATCTCTTTGCTCATTATCCAAAGCAACGAAAGACATACTTGACTCAAGTTTTGTAGCTGTAGCAAATGCTAAGTTAAACTCATTTGCATATGAACCAGTTAAGTATTCTGATTGAACACCAGAACCATCGTTACCAAGAGTTCTTTCTAGTTGATAAGTTCTGCAAACAATGTTTGCAGGATCAGAAGCATTCTTCAAATATGTTCCAAAGAAAATACGAATTTCTTTACCAGTACCTGAAGAAGTGATTTTCAAATCTTCTGCTTTATCACAAACAATAGTAGTTGCAGTTATTTCAGAAATTCTAAAGTAACCTGTTCCATCTGGAAATTGATTTGCAGATAGATCACCACCTACGAAAATCCATTCACCAACATTCAACTCTAAAGTTGTCATATCGACAGCTGCTGAAGTGAATGTAGCTAATCCACCAGATACAGTCAATTCTAAATCTCCTGTAGCGAACTCATGTCCAACAGATTCAACGATAGCATCTGCATTTGGAGCAGCATCTGCAACAGTAGTTTTATCGGTTTCAATATCATTTGCATTTACAGCAGTGACGATACCTATACCATTATTTGCAGCGTCATCAAAACCACTTGCGAAAAATATCCGATCGATGACAAAAACAGGCATACCACCACTTGCATTATATTGTCCGTTAAGAACATCTACTGAAGTGATTGGTGACTGTGCTGTATTCAATGGTTTAGTGCTTATTTTTTCTAATGCATCTCTGAAAAAGAATCCCTGCAATAATCTCGCTAGGTCTCTTTGTACAAAGTCTAATCCGAAACCACCGCTTGCATCTAAGTCAGTAGTTGTCCCTCTTTTGTTTTGACGATTTGCAGAGATTGGTTCTCTTGCTACAGTAGTTATTTCACCACCAAAATCATCATAACCATTTGGCTCTAATCCAAACCATGTTGGAGAACCTGGAAGTACTTTAGGCGTAAGCTCTTCAGCATAAGCCAATCCAGTACTATTTGAATCAATTGTATTACTTGCTGGCATTTTATTGCTCCTTATCCTATATCATCGTAGTTATAATCCGCAACTACTCTGAAGTGAAAAAATTTACTTGAATGGCCCATATTCAATATGACGACATTCGTAAAATATATGCAAGATGTAGTGGTCTTTCCCCTTAGAGAGTTCTGTGCAACAACACTGAGATCTCCCCCTAACTCCATATGTTTGGAATCTGACAAAGGTGCAAAAATGTTAACAAATAGCATTCCTTTATTATTATATCGTTTCTTGCCGACACCGTCAACAAAGTTCGATAATGTTTTTTGGTCTTCTGAGACTGAACTGGTCTCAACCTCTACGTAATATAAATTTGTAGGAGGAATTTTAGGCCGTTCAATACCTGGCCAGAAAACTTGTGGAGTATATCCGACGATAGCTGCAGTCGAAGGTTTCTCCCATTCTACGTTGAATGTATCCAATATTTCGTCAATAGCGTTAGGATATGTTGATGTCATTACATGGTATCCCAAGTAGCGCCATTTGATCTTACTATTTTATTCAACGTGCTATCGTGAACGAAATATCCAGTCAATCCGCCCGCTGCCGGAAGACTCCCCGTTGCATACGATGGTAATTTTATTCCATTTGTAACTACCTCAATATCATCTACAGTTGCTTTTGCCGTAACGGTAAGATCATTTCCTACAATCAAATTATTATCAATCGTAAGATCATTTGTTATTGTTATTAGCCCTGTCGATGTATCAATATTAAATAAAACTGCCCCATCTTCACCATTAACTATTTTGAAATCATTATCTGTTTCTGTCCATATCTGAAGAAACCATGCACCATCATATTTGATACCATGTTCAGCTCCGATTGGACCAAAAAAGTATTTAGATTGACCAGCATTATTTAG
>NVTD01000044.1 GCA_002401445.1 Candidatus Wolfebacteria bacterium
TCTTAATCTAAACAGGAAAGGAATCCTCATGGAGGAAACGAAGATAAGTTTGGTGCGGATGATAACCGAAAGACAATTTGTACTTATACTGAGACATGACGCGGGGAAACTATACGGAATTGGTATTCCTTTACTCACTAAAACTCTCAAATTCATCGCGAGTAGATCATCCAGAACTTTTACACTTCAATGCAAAACTGGTAGAGGTATTACAAAATATACACCTGCTAATGGTTCTGGATTTACTATATTCGATATCATACCTAACGCTGGTATGGAATATGAGCGCCTATTGGTGCATAAAAAAACAGGGAAGTTTGAACTAGAGAAAATATCCGAACCGATACAATTAGTCCTCTCTACCTCAAGTCTTCTTAAGATTCGTAGCACTATGAAAACTTTAATGTGTGCTGCAAAGGGATCAAATATAAACCCCTTACTTGAAATCACATAGCCACCCGCTCGTCGAGCGCGGTGGTTTTTCTTTACTCTTGAATAGACCTGATCTTCGTGTATACTGGCCGTAGGTAAAGTGTTTTAGTAATATGAAGAGTGGCAAATTGATTACAGTACAAGATTAAGTTATTAAAGTTATAGCTATTAAAGTTGTAACCTGTCTACAAATCCGCTTACATATGTAACGGAATGGGATGAGCGATCAATAACGCACATTCCTTATACGTCGCCTTCAATTTCTTCAGTCAATGCAGGAATTGAAGATCCGCGATCGACCCAGGAAAGGAGTATAGACTTTCTCACTAAACCATTCAAAAAATCAATTTCTGTTCTTTCTCCTTTCCGCTTAGGGGGTTCCAAGCCAGCATTTCTTGCTGGCTTTGTTTTTTTCTAGAAATGTATATAATGACCCCAAGATAAAACACAGACCAAATAAGAAAGGTGTTTATGATCTTTGACAGACTATGTATTACTGAAAAACCAAACGCCGCGTTTAAACCTTTTATAAATAAAAAAGGTAGGAAACTCAACAGACAAAATTCTGATATGCGAGAGGTGCACCGAGCATTTCTTGCGTTTCTCAAAATACAGGACATTCATATGCCGAGCGCATATGGCACAGGAGGGAAAGCTCGCAATTTGTGGCATCGATTCCTACAACACAGAGATAAAGACACGGGCAAATTCCAAAAAGAATGGTATATCCTTGATCTTGCGGATGCATACGGTCATGTAAACATGGAAAAACTAGTAGGAGTTATTCTCCTAACGTGTGACAACGAACTAAGAAGAAGATCAGATGACCTTCTAGCTTTCCTTATGCGACACTGTAGTAGTACGAGAGAAAAAGGATTAATACAAGGAGCTACATCATCTTCTTTTCTTTTTAACCTCTATCTAGACGAACTCGTAGACATTCCTTTGGAGCGTTTTTGTAAAGCGCATGGCGTAACATATACACGCTATTATGATGACTTTGCGTTTTCGGGTCAAAAAGGAACCTTGCTATCCCACCGAAGAGGGAAGTTGATACGCAAAGGTATTCGAAAAATACTCATTAAGGCCGGTTTTGAAATTAATCATCTAAAAAGTAAATGCTTTGATCTCACTAAAAAACCAACTAAAGTTAACGGCGTACTTCTCGATTACTACGGACGCATCAGTCTTCCTCGACCTGTTATAAAAAAGATGTCTGGGTTGCTTCATAGATTCGTCCATGGAAAACATCTGAGCTCATTTGTTGTTGATGGAAACTTAGGAAGAGTCCAAGATATACATGATATTTTAGAGCCCACATGTTGCATAGAGCAACGTTTGTTAATATTATATCTTGAATATTATCACCACAGATTTCGTGGACGAGTTCGGACGAGACAGGACGATCCATTCTAATCTCAATTATTTCCAAAGCACTGACTCCCGTCAGTGCTTTTTTGTTGACACACGATTACCTTGGGAGTACTATCATCTGTGATGCAAAATCAATACATCAATTCAGCTTGATACACGCCGGGTACACGGACCCAAAGTTTATGTGACCGTACAGTGTGAAAGCCACTAGTCATCTAGACTTCCGTACTACCCGGCGTGCCTTACGCCTACCTTCGTGAATGTAGGCGTCGGACAACCCATCATCATCGCTGAATGGTGGGACCGACAAACAAACAACCGACCGAGCAGTGTGAGAGCGTTAATCTATTAATGCATTCTCATCTCGCTCGTCGGTTTTTTATTAAGTTACCTCCTCCCCTTATCGTGAAAATCCTGATGGATTTCTACTCCGACTTCTTCCACAACTCTTTTGCCATGTTGCGCATACTTTCTGCAAGAATTGCATCACGTATCTGCACAAGATAATGTTCTGACCCACGCGTTACGATAGATACAATATATTCACCCAATATCCATTGTGTTGAACTAAACTGATCTCCCTTCCAGAACTTGAGCTTGCGATTGGTAATATTTTCCTTCGCCATCTCCTTTTCAACGTCTGCTTGGTTTGTAAACAATTTTAAATCAATATCATCTTTTGCTTGCCCCCAATACCAAAGAATCCACTTTTTATATTTTTCTATTTCTACCATATTAGTATCCTGAAAACCCCACCAAGTTGTTTCTTTTAGATCACGCATACTTTTTTCCCAAACAGGAGTTTTCTTATACAGAAATTCCTCAATGTCCCTGCTTGGAATAAATTGTATTTTGGGAACGGAAAAGTTCTTGGAACGAGGGATGAGCTCCAAATCAGGAATTAAATCATTAATAATACGCTCCTTTTTCTTAATACTACGCATTTGTTTTTCTGTGTAGTTGCGAAGCTTCTCAGGAGGTAGGGCAACATAGTATTTGGTCACCCCAGAAAGATCCTCCTCAATAATCTCTTTTTTCTTTAATTCATCCGCTGAGGCATATATAGTCGTTCTATTTATATTGGTAAAACGACTGATTTGAGAAGCTGTGAGCTTCCCATGCTCAAGCAGGGTGAGATATACCTCTACTTCGGTATCTTTAAGCCCTATTTTCATTAGTTGCTCTCTCATAGACCTAATATATCATATTTCGAAGTATGTTGTCAAAATGTTTTCAACACTTTATTAAGACTATGCAGAGCCATATCTCGGCTGTTTCCGTGCTTAATGTTTGACAAAGCTAGACAATAATGTTATACTTATGTCAGAAAAGTAAGGGTATGTCACTGATGATCTACCCACTGAACATTGAAAAAAGGGCTTTAACCAGGTGTTCCCAAACAATACACCAGTACAGGAGGATAACTATGACACCCAATGAAATATATAAGTTTCTCAACATCAATATAGCGAAGGTTAAGTATCTCGTAAATGAACGTATTCAACTCACTACTCCAGAGGAAGCGGAAGATTTGTATGAGAGTTGTCCTCACGAGATGGAGTCGGCGGTTTATGAGAAATGGACGGAACTTGTGAAAGCTGCGATTCCATTACTCACTACTCCATATGGAGCGAAGGATTTGTATAGGAGTTGTCCTCGTTCGATGAAACCTGCGGTTATGGAAAAATGGCTGGAGCTTACAGAAGTTGCTCTTCCATTACTCACTACTCCGGATGAAGCGAAAGATTTGCATGAGAGTTGTCCTCATGAGATGGAGTCGGTGGTTATGGAGAAATTGACAGAATTTGTGAAAGCTGCGATTCCATTACTCACTACTCCGGATGAAGCGAAAGATTTGCATTGGAGATGTCCGCCGGAGATGCAACCATCGGTTATGGCGAAATGGACGGAGCTTGCTATTGCATTACTCACCGGCCCCGCAGAAGCTGCAGATTTGTATTCACATTGTCCAAATGAGATGAAGTCGGCGGTTTATGAGAAATGGATGGAACTTGCAGAGGTTGCGATTCCATTACTCACCGATCCCGAAGAAGCGCGGTATTTGTATAACTATTATTGTCCGGGCTCCATGCTATCTGCGGTTATCAAAAAAATGACTACACTCTAACTATCCTCCAAATCTGAAGATCGTAAAACCTACACTGGGTAATGAATGTCTAAAAACATTCATTACCCACTTTATTGAGTTTTCAATTTCGATTGAAGATTCATAGAGTTTGATCTTAAACAAAATTAAATATGGGATTTAAATAGGTGTTCCCGAACAATACACCAGTACAGGAAGATACGATTATGAAAACTAGTGAAATTAAGAAAGTTGTTATTTTAGACGAACTTGGACACAAGTACATTGTGGCTACTCTGACTGACTCCGATGAGAATGAAATATTTGTATTACGGGGTGGCGAGGCTGATCAAGATCACCCCTCCATACTAAAAGACCTCAAGGCAGAAATTAGTGACCTTAACGTCACGATTCACGGGGGAGGGAGGATTTCTGTGGACACAGTTGGAAGAACATGTTCTCTCACCGAAACAACTGCAGAACCATACATAATGATCAGCGGAACCTCGGGAAATTTTGGTTCCAACCGAAAGGAGGAGGAGACTCTCTCTTTGCTAAAAGAGACATATCCTCAGTGCTCCGTAGAAGTTTCGTATTAATTTACACGGGTAATGACCTAACCCTCATTACCCACTTTATTGAGTTTTCAATTTCGATTGAGAATTCATAGAGTTTGATCTTTAAAACAAAATATAAAAAACGGGATTTATCCAGGTGTGCCCAAACAATACACCAGTACAGGAAAAGATTATGGAAATAGAAAAAATGGAGAAAGTTGAAGAGCTTTTGACGTCCCTCGAAAACAGCGGGGAACTACTCTCATTTGCTAAGGTATTTGATACTCTTAATTCAACCGCACGAAAAGCAAAAAAGGTCAGCTATAATTTCACAAGATTCGTCGAAGTTCATGTCTGCTCGACAGAAGAGCCAACTAAGGATAGCCTGCGGCTAGCTATCCTAATAAAGCTAACGTAAAAGACCCTCTACACTGGGTCTGGGTCAAGAACGCACTCTTTTGAGAGTGCGTTCTTTTTTTATATAATTTTTTCTACCATTACTTCCTCCCCTTATCGTGAAAGTCCTGATGGATTTTCTTTAAATGTGGATCCGTGACGTGCGTGTATATTTGAGTTGTTGCAATATGCGCGTGTCCCAAGAGTGCTTGGACACTGCGTAAATCAGCGCCATTTGAAAGAAGGTCTGTCGCAAACGAGTGACGGATAACGTGCGGTGTTACTTTTTTAGAAATCCCCGCAAGAGCAGAGTATGTTTGAATGATTCGCTCTATAGAACGCGGAGTGAGACGCAGTGAACCACTCTCTCTAGCTCGGTTTCCTACCTGAACAAACAATGCATCGTCCATATCTTTGCGAATACCTAAATATTTTGTAAGTGCGCTTCGTGCTCGCTCTGACATAAAAACAACGCGTACTTTTTCTCCCTTACCGCGCACCGACATTTCATCAGCAGATAAATCAACTTCGCGGGGAAGGGCGCAAAGTTCTGAAACACGTAATCCTGTTGAGAATAGTGTTTCAAGAATTGCTTTGTCGCGCATCTCTTTTACATTTTTCCCACTCGGTGCATCTAACAGTCGAATCAATTCTTTTGCAGTAATCAAATCAAGAGAACGCTCGCCAACTTTTGCCAGCTCGATACGATCTGGAGGTAGGGAAGTGACACCACGCATCATCATGTACTTAAGAAATGAACGAAGTGCGATCAAATAATAGTTTTGCGTATTTTTCTTCAACGTACCCATGTCCTTGCCGTGCTCTGTGGGCACCGGTTGTCGATTGAGCCACAAGCGAAACTTGCGCACGACTTCATCAGTAATATCTTTTGGCTTTTTTACTTCTGACTGTCCAAAAAAACGTGTGAGATAGCGGTCGTAATTTTCCACCGTCTTGAGACTGCGTCCACGTTCAATTTCTACATATTCGAGAAACTGTATTTTAAGTTTTTCTATTTCAGTACCTTTTGCCATATGTTTGTTAGTTCATTATAACTTATTGTTAAACAACATAGGTCGATGAGATATCTCCTCCATATACTAAGTCGCAAAGCTCCTAAGTATTTGCTGTCGGTATCACCCGGCACTTCTTATACACCAGGTCGCTCACCGCTCCTAAGTGTCTAATGTCGGCCGATGAGATATCTCTGTTGTTTACTAGCAAGTAACCAATGTCGGTATCACCCGGCACTTCTAGCCTGCACATCAGTCGTTGTCACTCCTGAGCAGACTATGTCGCACACTTCTAACTCGTTTTGAACAAAATCTGTCTATATTCCTAGTTAAAATGCCCTACATGAGGGCTTGCAATGTATTGATATCTATGCTATAGTACCTCCATGCTTACTAAAACTAAGAAAAAGAGAGCAGTTGATGCAGTAAAGATTCACGATACAGATACGGGATCTGCTGAAGTTCAAATTTCAATTTTAAGTAAAAAAATTGACGAATTAGCATCACATCTTAAGAAAAACAAGAAAGATGTGAGTTCACGCCGAGGTCTACTCGGAATGGTTGCTGATCGTCGAACTCATTTGCGTTATTTGCAAAAGAAAAGTACCAGACGGTACAATGCGATACTAAAGAAGGTAAATTTGAAGAAATAATCCCTACACACTTTTTCACTAAAGTGTCGGATGAACAAAAAATATCTGCTCTCGTGGATATTTTTTGTTTAAAATAGGGATCACATAGTTTTCCATATATACTTAGACAATAGAAAGCATATTTTATTAGCGACGTAGAGCGAGAGCAACCAGATTTTCAAGGAGTCGCAACGACTATGGAAATCGAAGTACTCTTGTGGTGAAATAAAAAAATATTTTTATTTCCGAGCCGAGGAGCTAATATAAGTTCAATGCCTTCAGGCAAGGGAACTTTTATAAGATCGTACGATACACATTTTTTAATACGTCGTACATAACAACATTTTTATGTCAGTTATTAAACATAAGGAACAGCGCGTTGGTATTTTTATTGATGCGCAAAACCTATACCACAGTGCAAAGAACTTGCACCACGGTAAGGTGAACTTTGCGGCAATCGTTGAGGACGCGCTCGCAGGACGAGCACTTATTCGTTCAATCGCCTACGCCATTACTACTGAATCGGGAGACGAAACTAGCTTCTTAGACGCATTAGTAAAGCAGGGAATTGAAACACGAACAAAAGATCTACAAATTTTTTCTGGTGGTGCCAAAAAGGCAGACTGGGATGTAGGACTTGCCGTTGATGCTATAACAATGGCTCCAAAACTAGACACAGTAATTATTTTATCTGGTGATGGAGACTTTGTTCCACTTGTACACTACTTGCAAATGAGCCAAGGATGTCAGGTGGAAGCAGTATCATTCGGAAAGTCATCTTCTAGCAAACTAAAAGAAGCTGTAGATGATTTCTTTGACCTCGATGAGGATCCTAAGAAATATCTAATATCCGCTCCTCGACCACGTACAAGAGTGCCGAAGCGGACTCCAAGACGAACGCCACAAAAGCGTTCCTAATCTATTAGAGCAATCTATTAGAACGACAAGAAAACAAAAGGCCCGAACTGCGTAGCAGTCGGGCTGTTTTCTTTAGGTAAGTCATTTCATGTCATGCGAATACTTCACTCAATCGCTCACAACACTCTTTTGACCCTTCATTTTTGTCATAGATAAATATGACTATTCTAAGAGCCCCAAACAATTGTAAACAATCCGGTAGACTTTCAAAATCCTCTTCTCTTCTTAATAAATCCGCCATACCGTCTCTGGCATACACGTGATACATTTCTACAACATCACCGATCCCTGTAGTGTGTACATGGTGTGCAATCCTATTCTTTCCACCAGACATCCATGTTATAACACCGTCTTTAGATTTAAAACTTTGCACTTCAATCATTTCACCTTTTTTCATAATTCTCCTTTTGTTCAAGCCAACCTCACAATACTCCGAAATAGTAACATGTCAATTGCGAAAAAAACTGTATTTCGTTACTGTAAATGTATTACTACTTAACATGGAATTCAGATATTCAGATTTTTTAGGAAGTCTGCAATCTGGAGACCATGCAAAATATTTGTATGCAAAAAAAGGAATACTCTATAGAGGTGAATGGTTCACCAATGATCGCTGAATTTAGCGACCTCGCAGAGCAGGCGAGCGGGTCTGTCATTATGCGTCACGATGACACAGCGGTTCTTATAACAGCAGTTATGAACCCAGAACCAAAAGACGGTGGTTGGTTCCCATTAACTGTAGACTACGAAGAACGGTTTTACGCAGCTGGAAGAATACTTGGCTCACGTTTCCAACGACGCGAAGGACGTCCAACTGACGAGGCAATACTCACAGGACGTATTGTTGACCGTACAATCCGCCCACTATTTGATCAATGGATTCGTCATGATATACAAATTGTCGTAACGGTCCTCGCACTTGGTAAGGGAGACCCTGACACACTAGCTGTTACAGGTGCGTCGTTAGCCCTTGCGACGTCAAACATTCCTTGGAATGGACCAGTGAGTGCTATTCGTATCGGGAAAGACACTAACAGTGAAGCCTACTTAGTAAATCCAACATACACAGAACGTGCAGAGGACTCACATACATTTGATCTGCTTGCTTGCGGAAAGGATGGAAAGATAAATATGATCGAAGTGGGTAGTAGTGAAGCACATGAAGACATTGTTTCAGCTGCACTCGCACGAGCAAGCGAAGAAATAGAAAAGATACAGACATGGCAAACACAAATCATTGGTGAAATTGGAAAAGAAAAAACTTCTATACCAAAAGTGGAGTTGTCGAGTGAAGTGATCGCATTATTTTCAGAATCTATTACTCCAAAACTCGGCGAGGCGGTAATGAGTAACACTCCAGGTAAGGAAAGCATCGAAGAGTTAGGACGTGAATGGAAAAAATTAGTAGCAGAAAAACTTCCAGAAGAAAATGTATCTCTTGCAAGTGAATTGTACGAAGAAAAGGTAGATGAACTTCTTCATACAGAAGCAATCGAAAACGATGCACGCGCTGACGGTCGTGACATGGACACTGTGCGTCCTCTCTTTGCACAAGCAGGAGGAATCTCAACTCTTTTGCATGGATCTGGAACATTCTATAGAGGAGGAACTCATATTCTTTCTGTGCTGACACTTGGTGGACCAAACGATACACAGATATTAGAAGGTATGGAAATCCAAACCAAGAAGCGCTACATCCATCATTACAATTTCCCTCCATATTCAGTAGGGGAGACAGGACGAGTAGGAGGAATGAATAGACGAATGATTGGTCATGGCGCTCTTGCTGAAAAAGCACTTGAACCATTGCTTCCAGCAGTAGCAGATTTCCCTTATACAATACGTATTGTGTCAGAGGCTCTTGCATCAAACGGCTCAACATCAATGGGATCTGTTTGTGGGTCAACTCTTGCACTCATGGACGCAGGTGTCCCTATCGTGCGCCCTGTTGCAGGTATTGCATCAGGACTAATGATGGAAAGACAACCCTTCGACGCGGCTCAGGGTAACGCTCCGCGTTACAAGGTATTAACAGACATACAAGGACCAGAAGACCACCATGGCGACATGGATTTCAAGGTTGCAGGAACAACAGAAGGTATTACTGCAATACAGATGGACGTAAAGGTAGATGGTATTCCTATTTCAATACTTACTGAGGCATTGGAAAAAGCAAAGATCGCTCGACTACACATTCTTGAGACAATCACGACAGCAATCGCATCACCTCGTACAGAAACATCTATTCATGCACCGAGGATTGTAACAGTATTAATCAAGCCTGAACAAATTGGGGGAATAATTGGTTCGGGAGGAAAAGTAATTAATGATATCCGTGAACGAACAGAAACTGATATAGATATAGAGGACGATGGTCATGTATTCATCACTGGAAAAGGTGAAGGCCCAGAAAAAGCAAAGGCAATCATCGAAGCAATGACACACGAATACAAAGCGGGAGAAAAGTACGAGGGAGAAGTTGTAAAGATTACTGATTTCGGAGCATTCGTGAAAATAAACGGAGCCGCCGAAGGACTCGTGCATATTTCAGAGATTGCACCGTTCCGATTAGCAACAGTTGAAGGTGCGTTATCCGAGGGAGAGAAGGTTCCCGTAGTAGTTCTCGAAGTCGATGACCGAGATCGTATTAAACTTTCTATTAAAGCAGCGGATCCTACGTTTGCAGAGAAAAAAGGTCTCAAAGCATCAGCCGCTCCACCAGCAGACACTCGTAAACCTCATGATTCTCGTGACACACGACGCCCAAGACCACCGCATCGTAGTTAATATAGAAACCCGCTCACAAGTGAGCGGGTTTTTATATGTGTTAATCGTACTCCCTCATTGACACAGGTAGTAAATTATGATACTGTACACACAGTTTGTTTTGAAAATTCAACAAAGAAAGAAACCTAGTATGCCAACAGAAACGACTGAAACATTTAGTGCACTTGAACTTCTAAAAAGTGGATTCCAAAGGTTCAACAGTTACCGGAAAGAAAATCCTGATTGGATTCCAGATCTGAGGGGTGCGGACCTTACGGGGATGGACCTATGCGGGGCAGACCTAAGTGGTGCGAACTTGGGTAGAGCAAAACTAACGGATGAGAACTTGATAGGGGCAGACTTAAGTGGCGCAAACCTAAGTGGAGCAGACTTAAGTGGCGCAAACCTAAGTGGAGTGGATATGAGTAAAGCAAATCTAAATTGGACAAATCTCCATGGGGCAAACCTGATTAAGGCAGAATTACACAATGTCAAAGATTTTGCTTATGCTCACATAGTAAATGCAAACTTTGGAGAAGCAGTTGGCCTTACAGCGGCACAGAAGGATCTTATTTGCTCAATATTTAAGGTAGGTAGCTAATGATCAAACCCTCACCAAATTCCAAAACGTGCGACCTTCGGGTTGCACTTTTTTTGCGCCATACATTTAACACTCTTCATTGCGCTACTACCACACAAACGGTATCCTAAATACAATGCCGGAGAGAAATATTCCACCTCAAAATCCCGTCCCGCCTGCGCCACCAGAACAAGCCAACGCGGAAGAGGATCGTAAATACAAAGAACAAAAACACGGTGTCGAAAAAGACATTGGGAGTGAGCTTGATGCACTTAAAACAAGCGCAGGAAAAGTATCTATAGAGGAGGCAGTTGAGCAAATTGGTATCACTGATTTGAAGCACGGAAATATAGCACCGATTGGACAACAAAAAAAATCATATAAAAGTTCCTTGAAACAGGTACGAACATATCAGGGAGACATAGCAAAGATTCAAGGAACAGAAGGGATTCCTCCACAAGAGGGCGACCCGGCACCTGCGATAGATCAACAACCAGTACCAATTGCCCCTTCAAAAAAGGCACCTCCAATCATTACACCTCAAGCCCCTGCTAAACAAAAGAAATCTTCCTATCGCCCCTACACAACAACTCTTGGTAAGGACGATGGTAAAGCATTAGCTCATCATCCTTCAGAAAATTCTCCTGGGAATATTCCTGCCCAATCACCTAATGCTGACCCAAATAAAAAACAGCAGGTTCAGCCCATGCATGCAACGGCAATACAATCGGTTCTCACTGACTTCTTAACAACAACTCCTAAGCCGCCTACTACCGCTCCAGGACAACCTGCAAAACAACTACGAACATACGATGACGATCTTGCTCATTCTATACGTACAGGAAATAAATCGATTATAAGTGTCGCAATCGATTCGCAAAAAAATCCTACCAAAGCAGCCCTAGCAAATAGGGAACTCACTCCAAAGAAACCAATAAATTGGAAAATGCTATCTATTAGTGCAGCGCTAATACTCGTTGGAATCACCACTGTGTATTTTGGTTTTACATTGTCTAACAAGAGTCCAACACCGGCGGCAATACTAACAACAGGAGCGATCATTAACCCTGACAGAAACAAAGAAGTTTTGGCACGTGCAGTAACACGAAAGGATTTCACTAATCTAGTCTTGCAAACAAAAGTGCCAAATGGGTCCATACTTCATTTCTATATAACAGAACAAGACTCTGCGAGCGCTAACCTATCGCGAGATCTTGTAACGTCATCAGAATTCTTGTCATTTTTTGATACACAAATAGATGACGCATTCTTACGTGCTCTTAATCCAAACTTTATGTTTGGAGTACACAGACTAAAAAAGAATGAGCCTTTCTTAATTCTGAAAACGAAATCGTATGACCATGCATTTGCAGGAATGCTCTCGTGGGAGCAAAACTTAAGGGATGACCTTACTCCTTTATTCGGATCTGTTTCTGATACATTTATTGAAAAGACCGAGGAAATAGTCGATGCCAATGGAGCAACAACAACCAGCGTATATATAGACACTGTTAAACCCGATGTCAGACAATATGAGGATGTTGTGATTCGCAACCGAGATACCCGTGTAATACGTGATCAAAATGGAGAAATAGTATTTTTGTATTCCTTCCCAAACAAAGAAACCCTTATAATAACCACTAATAATGCTACTTTTGTCGAGATTCTTGCTCGTATGTCCTCGAGTAAATAGGGTAAAGTTTAGAACCTGTCTACAATCTCATGTCGTGTTGAAATTATGGAAATTTGTGCCACAAAGTATATATTTTCGCGAAGAAATGTGAACATTGGTGAGGGAAAATAGATGCTGTGTGGTAAAAATTTCGTGATTTCAGTCGACAAGCTTCTTTTTTTGATTATGGCGGTGAGATTGTAGACAGGTTCCTGCTACTATTTAATTAGATCTTAATTTGATATTATACAGTCATGGAAATCAACACATCACATTTCAAGGAATTACTTGAATCAGAGCAAAAACAACTAGAGGAAGAGCTGTCGACTATTGGTTTTCATCCAGCAGATAACCCCGCTGATTGGAAAGCAAAGCCTACAGACAAAGAAAGCAATCGCCCAGACTCAAATGATGAAGCTGACGCCATTGCTAATTTTGAAACCAACACTGCAATTTTAAAGCAACTTGAGATTCGTTTGCTTAATGTAAAACGAGCGCTTGGAAAAATTGAGAGCGGTAAATATGGTATTGATGAGATCGACGGTGAGAACATCGAGATTGAACGGCTCGAAGCAAATCCTGCAGCACGAACGAGTATAAAGAATCGCGAGATGGATCCTGACGGTGTTACAAAATAAATATTAAAAATACAGATTCAAACGAATCTGTATTTTTTTACATACGTATTAATATTTCAATGTATCTATGAGTTTTGCAAAAGTATTTAGTGCACAAACAAATATGCTTCGCGCGCATATTGTATCAATTGAAGTCGATATAGTAGAAAAAGGATTGTATACTTTTTCTATCATTGGACTTCCCGACAAAGCCGTCGAGGAGGCGCGCGACCGAGTCTCTGCTGCAATCAAGAACACTGGTTTTAAATCTCCTAAATCACAGAACCATAAAATTACTATTTCTCTTGCTCCTGCTGATATAAAAAAGGAAGGTGCGACTTTTGACCTAGGTATTGCTCTTGGATATTTACTTGCAACAGATACGATAAGACTTAACCCTCACAAGAAAATGTTTTTGGGAGAGCTATCTCTTGATGGGTCAGTACGTAAAATAAATGGGGTTCTACCACTCGTCCGTCACGCATTGCGCGCAGGTTTTGAAGAAGTATACGTGCCATTTGAAAATGCAGAGGAAGCGGCGCTTGTTCATGGAATCACTGTGTATGGAGTGACACACTTACAATCAGTCATTTCTCACCTCAATACAAAACCAAATGAAGCAAAACAAGAAAGACAACGGACTATTCTTACTGCACAAGAAAACACTCTTATAGGATCTCTTCCTGAAAATTCATTACTCGACATATGCGATGTAAAAGGCCAAGAAAGTGCGAAAAGGGGATTACTAATAGCGGCGGCAGGCGGTCACAATATTGCTATGTACGGCCCGCCGGGAACAGGGAAAACAATGCTCGCAAAAGCATTTACTTCTATACTTCCACCTCTTTCTTTCGATGAGATGCTCGAGGTCACCAGTATTCATTCCGTATCAAATGCACTTGATAACAAACTCGTTACTCACGTACCATTTCGTGCACCCCATCACACATCATCATATGTATCGATAGTCGGTGGTGGAGCAATACCAAAACCAGGAGAGATAACTCTTGCTCATCGTGGCGTTCTCTTCTTAGACGAATTCCCTGAGTTTGATAGACGAGTTATAGAGTCACTACGTGAACCACTTGAAGAAGGACATATCAGCATCGCTCGCGCACAAGGAACCGCACTCTTCCCCGCACAAATAATGTTGGTCGCTGCAATGAATCCATGTCCATGTGGTAACTATGGTATCGTCGACAAACAATGTGTATGTTCACCGCTATCACTCGACCGATACAGACGAAAAATATCTGGACCGATAGTTGATCGTATTGATTTGTGGGTAGAAGTTTCTCAAATAGATTATCAGGCCCTCTCAAACACAACTCGCGCCGGCAAAACATCTTCTGAATTAAGAAAACAAGTTACTAGTGCACACGGACATCAAGACAAACGCTTTGCAAACAAAAAAGCAAACCGCAACAGCGAAATGTCTGCACGTGATGTAAACGAACTTGTTCCTCTTGATAGGGAAACGCGAGAGCTACTAAATATGTCTGCAAAAAAGTTAGACCTTTCTGCACGAGCCTATCATCGTATTATAAAACTATCGAGAACTATTGCTGACTTGGATGAAAGTAGGGCAGTGGGCCAGAAACATATTTTAGAAGCCCTTCAGTATCGGTTGAAGAGTGGGAGTATTTAGTAATATATCATTAGAAGATA
>NVTD01000045.1 GCA_002401445.1 Candidatus Wolfebacteria bacterium
TTTCTACTTTATAGACTTTTATTAAAAAGGATTCTTCGCTCCTAAAACATACCTTCGGTATGTTCGGGCGAAACCCCTTTTCTAGAAGGGGTTTTTAGCACCGCGAATCTCAAAGTGAATATGTGGACCAGTTGAACGTCCTGTTGAACCAACGTATCCAATCACTTGTCCGCGCACTACATACTGCCCAATTGAAACTATGTTACGAGAATTATGTGCGTACAATGTTTGCGTTCCGTTTCCATGTCGAACAACAACATACTTTCCATATCCTCCATTCCATCCAGAATTCTTAGAGATAATTACCGTACCATTTGCAGATGCATATATAGATGTACCTGTTGGCGCCCCGAGATCAACTCCATTGTAACCATGTAGTCCTTGTGTTTTACTTCCACCACTTATCGGACGAATATAATATCCAGAATATGTTGGAGAATGTGCACCGCGGACAACTGTTCCTGATGCAGAGTACACAGGTGTCTTTATTTCTCCATCTGGAATAACAATCACATCTCCAATGGATATTTTGCTCGCAAGAATCAAATCATTGTATACAAGAACCTCATCAAGATCTCCTTTGTATTTCTTAACAATTGATTTAATTGTTTCTCCCTTCAAAACTGTATGACTAACACCAGAGACAGGAAGAATCACGAGTGTTTGTCCTGGAGTAATTAAATCTCCTCGTTTTATATCATTTGCCCATACGAGAGTATTGGTTGTCACATTAAACATCTTTGCAATCTGAGACAACGAGTCTCCTCCACGAACAACGTAAATACTAATCTGATCTGAAGTAAGTTCTTGATCCTCTATATCTGCAATAGTTCCCAATGGACCGGTTTCGGCAAGAAGAGCAACACCTCCAACAACCACGATACCTCCTCCACCTCGAGCTGCTTGGGGATCATAATTTACCGCAGCTTGAAGCAATGTCATGTTTTGTGAGTTATAACTGTACAAACCAGTGCTTGCTTCTGTTGTTCTATTTACAGTACCGGACAGAAAAGAAAAAATCCCCGCGTAGGTCGCTTGGGGAAGTAGGGTTATGGCCAAAATAAATAAGAACTTTCCTAGAAAAATTCGTTTGTTGGTCATATTTGTCGCTCGACTCATTGATGGTTTGAGTGGTAAATCGAGGTCTTGTATTTTATTAGCTATACTATGGGGTTTTATGTGACATTCAGTATAATCTGTATGAAATATGGCTCAACGTAGCCATTCAGATCGTCCTCCGTTACGGTATAGAGACTACTATACCGTCCTCAAATTGAAAGTCAACCAGGCAAAGTGGACATCCTAAACTATTGACACCTTGTCATTATTTATGTCAAAGATTACTATGTTTTCCAACTTAGCCAAACCTACAATTTTTGATGCGTTACATGGTAGAAATTGTAGGTTTTTACCCACAGTTACAGCCAAATTCAACCATTAAATACGCTATAATAACTCCATGCGATTCCAAACACCGCAGTTTATTGAGGTGAAGGACAAGATTTTTGGGCCATTTACACTTCGCCAGTTCATATATATGGCTGGTGGAGCAGGGTTATCTATTGTGGTATATACTTTTGCTCCAATAAAGTTCTTGGCGTGGATTGTCATCATTCCTACCTTGGGACTAGTTGTTGCTTTAACTTTTTACAAAATACATGGGCGTCCCTTTATTGATGTTCTGGAATCAGCTTTTACATACTTCGTAGGAAGTCGTTTATATCTCTGGAAAAAAGTTCCAAGGAAAATAGAAAAAAGTGCTAAAAAAGAGGTAGACACTTCTGCATTCGTACCTAGATTATCTGACAGTAAACTAAAAGACCTGTCGTGGAGCCTCGATATACAGGACATCGATAGAAACCCACTTAAAAAATAATGAAAACACCTCCATCAAAACCAACTCAAGACTTTGTACCTCTTAAAGAGGTACGCGATGGTATTGCAGTTCTAAAAGATGATTCAATGCGCGCTATTCTACTTGCGTCGAGTCTCAACCTCGCACTTAAATCAGAGGACGAACAGAATGCAGTAATATATCAATTTCAAAACTTCTTGAACTCACTTGATTTCACTGTACAAATCGTTATCCAATCTAGAGAGCTAGACATACGTCCATACATTGCTCTACTAGAAGAGAGACAAAAGGCACAGGTAGAAGAGTTGATTAAAGTTCAAACAAAAGAATATATAGAATTCATTAAAAGTTTTACTGCGCAAACAAATATCATGACGAAGAATTTCTTTATTGTGATTCCTTATACACCTCAGCTATTTGGGAGCGGGAAGGGTATAGCTGGTATATTCGGTGGAAAAAAGAAAGGGAGTAAAAGCGCAAAGGACGCTCAGTTGTCAGTTTTTGAAGAGAACAGAACACAACTTGAACAACGTGTTGGTGTTGTAGAGGCAGGATTAGTAAGAACAGGGGTTCGTGTTGCGCGGTTAGGAACAGAAGAGATAGTAGAAGTGTTTTATAAATTGTTTAACCCGGGAGAAACAGAAAAGCCAATTCAGATCAACTAGCTTTTAGCTTCAATAGCTTCTGAAGCTTCTGAAGCTTCCAAAGATTTTCCAAAACAAAAATTAGAAATAATATGCACCCATCAAATACAACAAATGCACCTCTACACTCGCATAAGGAACTCATTGTCTGGCAAAAATCTGTTTCTTTTGTTGAAAGTATTTATAGCCTGACGCGATCTTTTCCAAAAGAAGAGCAGTTTGGTCTCGTGTCTCAAATGAGGCGCGCAGCTGTTTCTGTACCTTCCAATATCGCAGAGGGAAGAGCCCGTGGCACACGAAAAGATTTTGTGCATTTTCTACGCATAAGTTTTGCATCTTGCGCAGAGCTTGAAACACAACTTGAGATTAGTAAACGGTTATCTTTTGGTAAAGAAGAAGAATATACCACCACAGATACATTACTACTTGAAATTAGAAAGATGCTTAGTGTTATGATTAGAAAGATGCAGCCGTTTAACAAAGCTAGTGAAGCTGAAGAAGCTACTGAAGCTCACACCTAAACAAACATGGGAATTTTCGACGTATTTAAAAAGAAAAATAAGGAGACCAAGATTGAGCCTTTGCTTCCTCAGGAAATTTATGAGGCTGGAGTACTTGAATTCAAGGACATTATAGCTCCATCCGCTCTAAAAATTACCCCGAGAGAAATTAATCTTGGAGACAAGATACTGCGTACTTTTTTTGTGATTTCATATCCACGATTCCTTACTGACAATTGGTTTTCTCCAATAATTAACTTGGATAAAGTTTTTGATATATCAATTTTCATTCACCCAATCGAAACATCAAAAGTTCTAAAAACATTTCAGAAAAAAGTTGCGGAAGTACAGAGTCAAATACACGCACGCCAAGAAAAAGGACTCGTTCGCGACCCAATGCTAGAAACTGCACACCAAGATCTTGAAGCATTGCGTGACAATCTTCAGCAAGCGCAAGAGAAACTGTTTGATGTTGGTTTGTATATAACAATATACGCAGATACATCCGAAGAGCTCGACACAGTGGAGGCAGAGATCAAATCGATACTAGAGGCAAAGCTTGTTTATATTAAACCTGCACTATTCCAGCAGGAGCAAGGGTTCAAAAGTGTCATGCCAATAGGTACAGACAAGATGCGTGTTAATTCAAAGCTCAATTCAGTTCCTCTTTCAAGCTTGTTCCCGTTTGTTTCTTTTGACCTCACATCAGACAAAGGAATTCTGTATGGAATCAACAGACATAATTCTAGTTTGGTACTCTTTGATCGATTCTCCCTTGAAAACTACAACTCGGTTACGTTTGCAAAGTCTGGTTCCGGTAAATCATATGCTGTAAAACTGGAAATACTCCGAACTCTTATGTTTGATACTGAAGTTATAGTGATCGACCCTGAGCGAGAGTATGAATTCATGGCTGAAGCTATAGGTGGAAGGTATTTCAATATATCTCTTACATCTGAGCATCATATCAATCCATTCGATCTGCCGATGCCGCGAGAAGATGAATCACCTTCGGATGTATTGCGTTCAAATATAGTTCACCTTGTTGGATTGTTTCGCATTATGCTTGGAGGATTATCACCTGAAGAGGACTCTATAGTAGACAGAGCAATTGCTGAAACATATGCCTTAAAGGATATCACCCCTAATTCAAACTTTGCTGATATCGATGCTCCACTGATGAGTGACTTTGAACTTGTCTTATCTGGAATGGATGGTGCTGAAACACTCGTACAAAAACTAGCAAAATATACAAAGGGTACGTGGGCGGGATTTATTAATAGACCGTCCAATGTAGACATCAACAAAAAGTTTGTTGTGTTTTCTATGCGAGACATGGAAGACGAACTAAAACCTGTGGCGATGTACATCATCACACACTATATTTGGAATGCGATACGAAAAAATCTCCGCAGACGCTTACTCGTTATTGATGAGGCATGGTGGATGATGAAATCAGAAGACACAGCAAGTTTCCTATTTGGCCTCGCAAAACGAGGACGTAAATATTACCTTGGAATAGCAACTATTACTCAAGATGTTGGAGACTTTTTGAAATCTCCTTACGGACTTCCTATTATTACCAACTCATCAATCCAGTTACTGTTAAAACAATCTCCGACAGCAATAGATCAAGTACAGAAAACATTCCACCTCACTGATGAAGAGAAATATCTACTACTAGAATCAAACGTAGGGGAGGGCATATTCTTTGCAGGACTAAAGCATGTTGCTATTAAAATTATTGCTTCGTATACAGAGGACCAAATTATTACTTCAGACCCATCTCAGGTTCTTAAAATAAAGGCAGCTAAGGAAGAGCTAGCTCAGGCTGAGTCGAAAGTACCAAATGCTTAGGGTATAAATTTATATACCGTATATGCCTCAAAATAAAACAAACATACCCTCAAAAAAAATCACTTTACAGCGCCCTTTTACCCTCCCTAGAACAACCAGACAAGACCGCCAAATTAACGACTTGCTAGAACAGAACGACAAAAGGTCCTTTGATTCGAATAGTGGAGGATATATTGGTGGCAATAATTCTTCTACAGATTTACTTGTTCCAATAGTTCAAGAAGCCCTAGCAGCAGTTAAGGAAAACATTTCGGAAGAAGATGTAACAGAGATTGTATACACAAAACCAAACGAGCCAAATTTTCCTAAGCTTATTTTCATAGCGGCAGTTATGAAAGACTTTTCTGATGTTCCGGCCGGCCTTAGCAAGGTATTGATTCCTCTTAATTCAATAGTTTCACTTATATTGAGTGCTATTGTTTTCTTTTGGATGCTTGGGAAACTTGGGTTTATGAATAAAAAAATATTGCGTCGTTTTTTCCTGCTTCTTTTGGAAACTATTCCGGGACTCAATTTCCTACCCATACTCTCAATATTTGTTTTTCTCGCACACAACAAGGAAAAAAAGGTTGTTAAAATATTTCTTGATGTAGTCGAGCGAATAGAAAACCTTAGACAGGTTAAAAAACGTGCGTAACTTGAATATATTTCGTGATACAATTAATTTTATGAAAAGGGCTTTTACATTAACCATAGTTACACTGGTATTTCTGTTAGGATTCGCTTTTTCTGTGTCTGCACAGGAAATAACAGTAGGGCTTAGTGATGTTCTTGATGTGCAAGTAAGTCCAGAATACCCACGTGCATTTGAATCAGTAAACATATCTGTTCGTAGCTACAACAGTGATTTCAACAGAGCAAATATCACATGGTACTTGAACGGAACTCCTGAACTAAAAGGTATTGGTAAAACAAACTTTACATTTAAAACATCCGGGGTAGGGCAGACAACAACAGTAAGAATGGATGCGCGTACCGCTGGTGGTGGTATTGTTTCTAGAACATTCTCCTTTCGTCCTGGTGATGTAGATTTATTGTGGGAAGCAGACACCTACACACCTCCTTTTTACAAAGGAAAGAAACTTCATAGTAATGAGGGGACATTGCGTGTAGTCGCTCTCCCAACAATCCTCGAAAAAGATGGGTCTATCGCAAATCCCAAAAACCTAGTCTATAAATGGAGACTGGGTAGTAAAGTAATGGATGATGAATCTGGGTTCGGAAAGCAAAGCATAACCTTCCATAAAGACGTTACATTCAAAAGTAACTTTAATGTGACTGTGGTGGTTAGTACCTTGGATGATTCTTCCTCTGCTCAAAGCACATTGCGTGTTACACCAGTGAATCCTCTGGTTATACTGTATGAAAACAATCCAGTTCTAGGAGTAATGTACAACAAAGCTCTGTCTACAGAAGAGACCCTTTCACTAACCGAAAATGAAGTATCTATCAGTGCACATCCATTTTTCTTTGATGTTACTAGTGCATCTTCCAATAGATTAAACTATAGATGGTTTATGAATGGAAAATCATTAGATACTCCTAAGATACCTAACGATCTTACTCTACGCAAAATAGGTGGATCAGGCAGGGCTCAACTACGACTACGTCTTCAGCACACAGACAACATCCTTCAAGGCGCAGAAACGGAAACAACCATTCACTATAGTAGTAATTCTTCATCTATATTTTAAATATGAGCTCAAAAATCACAAATAAAATACTACTTATTTCTACAGTTATTTTTATAATTGGTGCTGTCTCGCTGTCACCTATATTTGTTTCTGCAGCAGTTGGATACGAATCTCTTGTTCAGCTTCCTCAGGTACAAGGACATTCAACTGTTGGTTTAACTAGTTATTTAAACACTTTGTTTTACCTTACAATAGGTGTTGCTTCTGTACTGGCAATACTAATGATTGTTATTGGTGGGATACAATATATGAGCACTGAAGCAGTTTCTGGAAAGGGAGATGCTAAGGACAAATTATGGAATGCTGTAAAAGGATTATTGTTGATTGTTTTCGCATGGTTGCTCTTAAATACAATAAATCCTGATTTATTGAAAACTGAATTAGATATAGATAAAGCCAATATTGTAGCAGGCGAAAAAGTAGAGGATTATAAACTCTATACCGTAGTATTTTCTTACACAAGATATGAGTTGGAGTACATAAAAAATCTATATGTATTATCATACCTTAATGATGCCGGGACACTTATAACTCGTACATACGAAACTTTGAATGCATTCGCTAATTTACAAAATATTCTAGATGGTAACGACATCACATCTTCTGTTCGCAGAGTGACGCAAAAAAACTCTTCTGGAGAGGAGTGGCGTCGGAAACAAACATTCCCTGGTACCAAGAGAGGGGAAGAGCTTTGCAACGATTGGGTTAATAATGCAGGAGACTCGATAATACCTCGCATAAACTGCATGAAGCGAGATAGCGGTGATGGTTTTGATTATAGACCTTTTACATCTTTGGAACGCTGTGAAGCTCACGTTAAATTCCTTAAAGAAAATACAGTGCATGTAGAGATACACGGCACTCCATGTGACCCAAACAACCCAGCCACAACAGCAGGTGGTTTAATACAAGAGGGTCATACTGAGCAATAAAAATCATGTCTAAAAAAACTCTTTACATAATATTAGGATCCATCATAATAATCGCACTTCTTGTCGGTGTGTATTTTCTTACACGAGATACAATTCCAACAATAGAACGTGAAATACCTACCAGTGACGGCTCACAACCTTTTGGTTCTGAGATTAATCCCTCGGACACATCAGGAAGAGATGATCCGTTCGAACCAATAACAGACGATGGTCCTCTCCCTCTTCTACGCCAAATAACGAACGAGCCAGTAGCAGGAGCAACTACAATAACTACAGCAGCAGGGGACACTGTGAGATACATAGAGCGTGCTACTGGTCATGTATTTGATGGTAATTTGTCTGACATACTCGTTAAACGAATATCAAACACAACTATTGCTGGTATACATGATGCAATTTGGACCACAGACGGGACACGTGTTGTGGCAAGATTCCTCAGTGACGATACAATACAGACTTTTACAGGAGCACTTATTGATGCGGATATTGATTTAGCATCGGAAGAATTTACAACTACATCAGGTAATGAAAAAGAGTTGCAAGGATCTTTCCTTCCTAACAACATAACATCAATAACGTCCTCTCTTGATGGATCAAAAATATTCTATATCTTATCTTCGGCAAGTGGTGCATTTGGAGTTATTGCAAACCCTAACGGAAGTAGCAAGAAAACAATCTTTACTTCACCTCTTTCTGAATGGCAAGTTAATTGGGATACAGACAATTTTATAACCCTGACAAGCAATCCAACAAATGGAGTTTCTGGGATTGCATACACACTAGACACAAGGAACAGTAAACTAACCCGAATACTTACAGACATAAGAGGGGTTACTAGTTCAATGAGCACTGATGGAAAAAGAATATTGTATTCAGAGAGTAATCGGTCAAATGAACTATCTCTAAAAGTGCGATTGCGAAGTGATGGATCAATACTTTCTACAGGTCTACAGACTCTTCCTGAAAAGTGTGTGTGGAGTGAATTACAATCTGAAATAGTATACTGTGCAGCTCCTTCTATATTAGACCCTGGAACATACCCCGACTCGTGGTATTTGGGACTAGTTTCTTTTGACGATGTTATATGGAGAATCGATACAACAAATGGGTCTACTGATATAATCTCTGATTTAGAGAGGCAAGCTGGTGAAAAAATTGATGCAACAAATCTATTTTTTAATGAAAGCGAATCTCACATATTCTTCTTAAACAAAAAAGACTCCTCGTTGTGGAGTCTGGAACTCGTTTCTTAAACGAAGTTTAAATATTTGTATCTACAAATTTTATTACTATATGTCTCGCCAAACCAAATCCATCTGACTCTGTATTAATAGTTGGATCATCTGCAAAAAGAGAGTGAACAATCATTCTCTCATATGAACTTTGTGGCTCCATTTCAACATCGTGTTTAAATGTTCTAGCACGTTCCGCCATCATTGTTGCATTTCTTCTTAATGTCTCTAATTTTCGTGTTTGATATTCATTAATATCAACAATAAAAAATGGTTGTTTCTCTTCTCTATTTATTTGATTGCTAACAACACGATGTATTAAATGACTCAAAGAATTTAGAGTTTCGCCACGAGTTCCAATTAAGATATTGGAGTCCTCTGTGTCGATCATAAAAGTAACGGATGTATTTATTGTTTCGTCTTCGATAATACGTACATCTTTAAAAGACACAGATAATTGTGTAAGAAACTCTTCTATTACTTTCTTTATATCGTCGTTGTTCATGAAGGTTGGTGGAACCTATCTATAATATGAGATTGTAGATATGTTCTTAACCCTCCACCACTACTGTACCTCTTGCTGCTGCACCTTTTATTTTTCTTCGAACAAATATCTCTTGCGAAAGCATAAAGAGATTACTTGTAGTCCAATAGAGTGCAATCGCTGCAGAAATTGTGTATGCGATAAAGAAAACTATCACTGGCAGTACATATCTCATTTGTATATGCATATTTCGCGCCAAATCTTCTTTGAAATCCATTGGTACACCCGCTTTTCGTGGTGGTGGAGGGGATACTGAGTATTTAACTTGAAAATACTGAGTCAGTCCAGCAAAAAGAGCAAGGAGCCAGCTTTTTCCAGCTATGTCAATAAACCCTAAGAATGACATGTTTATTATTTCGGGAACCTTTACAAAAGAATACAAAATATCAGTATTCACTACCGGTAATCCTCCTTTAAGGAATACGAAATACAATCCGAGAATAATAGGAATCTGGAGAAGAACAAGAAAAAAGGTAGCAAACGGGTTAACTCCTTTACTTTTATACAAAGCCATCATTTCTAAAGCCTGCATCTCTTTGTTGTCTTTATACTTTTCTTTAATCTCTTTCATTGGCGCATCAAGCTCCTTCATGCGCATTTGTGTCACTACAGCCTTACGTGATAGGGGAAAGAGTATTAGCTTCACTAGCACTGTTACAAGAACAACAGCGATGCCTAGATTACCCCCTGGCACAACATTTATTATTAATATGAGTGCATTGTAAATTGGATCATATACAAATGCGCTAAAAGTTGACGAAATCATGATATTTATTAAAAAAAGCTTATTTTATAGGTGTTTTGTTAGGATATTAGTCAAATCCTCCTCTATTGCTGTAAATCCAACAGTTTTACTTCCTTTTTTTGCAAAGATTATGACCACAGCCTTTTTGTTTGGGTGTTTTTTTACGAATTCCTCCACAATTGACCGTATTCTACCTCTTATATGGTTACGCTTTACAGCATTTTTTTCTACTGCTTTTGGAACAACTACTGAAAATTTGTAGTCTTTAGTAGATTTTACCATTTTTATTGAAAAAATATCAGAGTGATAGTTTCTTCCTTTATTCAATACTTCTTTAAAGGTTATGGTAGGGAGTCTATTTTTTCTCTTTAGCATCAGTATATATTAACAAAAAACCTCCACCAGTGGGTGGATTATACTGGTTTCTTGACTGTAAGCTGCTTGCGTCCCTTTTGTCGTCTCCTTTTTAGTACCGCTTTACCAGTAGGAGATTTTGATCGAGATAGGAAGCCGTGCTTCTTTGCTCTTTTTCTCTTTTTTGGGTTGTATGTGATTGACATAGATGGGATTATATATCATTAATTTTGAAAAAGCAACTGTTTTGTTTTTAATTCTATTTAAAAAACTCGTAGTGTGCAAAGTAAAAAATTATTAACAGGTTCTAAACATGTTATGAACATAAACAGACTAATTCAACAAGTTCCAAAAATAAGAAAGGGATATATAATAGGTGTACTTGGAAAAGTTCTCTAGGTGTCCTAGGAATTTTTTTGTTTAAACTATTTGTTATTTAATGCTTCGGCTTTTTATTTTTTATTATTATGGGTACTAAAGAACTTTGGGAACAAACATTGGTAGAAATAGAAATTGCTGTCTCTAAGGCAAATTTTAATACATGGTTTAAAAACACAGCTATCTTAAAAAAGGAAGATGGTATTGTCCATGTTAGTGTTCCTAATGAATTTACTCGTGATTGGTTAGTGAAGAAATATCATAAATTTATATTAAAAACATTACGAGAAACAAGCGAGGGTATTCGTTCTATTGAATATATTATTGTTCGTCCGGATGAAAGAGAGAAGATAATGGCAGCACAACAAAAACAACCAACAATTAATACTGAGTTGCCTTTAAATGATTTCTATATAAACAAAGACGATAACCTTAACCCACGTTATACATTTGATAGTTTTGTAGTAGGATCGTTTAACGAATTAGCACACGCTGCTGCACAGGCTGTTATAAAAAATCCAGGAACTGTATACAATCCTTTGTTTATACACGGAAACACAGGTCATGGGAAAACACATATTACACAAGCAATAGGGAATGCAATAAAAGATGCTGATAAAAACAAGCGTGTTTTTTATGTTACCTCAGAAAAGTTTGTTCTTGATTACATAACAGCAATACAAAACAATAGAGGAAATACTTTTAAAGAAAAATATCGTAAATACGATGTTTTGATTATGGATGACATACAGTTCCTAGCTAAAAAAGAAAAGACTCAAGAAGAACTCTTCCATTTGTTTAATAGTATGTATGACTCAAACAAACAAATTATATTTTCTTCTGATAAACATCCAAACTACATACCTGAATTAGAGGACAGACTTCGTTCTCGGTTTAGTGCTGGGATGATTATTGATATACCCGAACCAGATCATGAATCCAGGATTGCTATTTTAAAGTCTAAATTGTCAAAAAACGAATTTGCTCTAAAAGATGATCTTGTAGATTTTATAGCTGAAGAAGTACAAGGAAACATACGCGAACTAGAAGGTATTTTAAATTCTATTATTTGCCAATCTAGGTTAAAGAGTAGGGAACTCACCATTAATGAATTAAAGAACCTCGTTCGTGACACCACAAAACCAAAGAAAACAGCATCTGTTAAAGAAGTTGTTAAAACAATCGCTGAGTTTTTTAACACAGAAGAAGAGATGATTTATAAAAAAACTCGCAGAAAAGAAGTTGTAAAACCAAGACAAATTATTATGTATATTCTTCGAGAAGACTTCCATGTATCTTATCCATCAATTGGTCAAAAAATAGGTGGTAGAGATCACACAACAGTTATTCACTCGTGTGAAAAGATTAAAAATGAGCTTAAAGTTGATTCGATCCTAGCTCAAGAGATACAGCAAATAAGATCGATGTTGAAATAGTTGTTTATATGTAGTTAATAAAGTATGTACAAATATGTGCATAAACATCGATTAGATTGTTTATAAAAAAAGAGTTATACATTTAGTTGTTATTTATAAAATATTTAATGCATGTAGTTATAAAAGAATCCACACCAGGTGTAGATTAAAAACAGATACAGAGACTTGTGTAATTCAATTATTCACACATCCACAGGACTAATAGTAATAATAATTAATATATACAAAAAAGTAACACTATAACTACTATGAAAATCGAATGCACTAAAACTAAATTGGAAATAGCTTTAACAAAAGCAGAGAGAGTTGTTGGTAAGCACACAACACTCCCTGTTCTTGAATGTGTTTACTTAGAAGCTAAGGGATCCACCTTAACAATTCGTGCAACAAATCTCGACATAGGTATAGAAATAGAAATACCAGTGAAGGTTTCAATAGAGGGTGTTGTTGCTGTTCCTGGAAATGTTTTAGCTAGAGCTATTAGTGGTGATATAGGAGGGGACACTGTCGTGTTGGATGTAGAGTCAGGAAACCTTGTTGTTGCCTCTGGAAAGAGTTCTACTGTGATTAAATCTCTACCTCATGATGATTTCCCAACAATACCCCATGTGTCTGGAGATAGCGTTTTTACAATACCAAACACAGCATTAATAAAAGGCATGAAGAATGTTTGGTATAGCGCATCAATATCAGCTGTAAAACCAGAATTAGGAAGTGTCTATTTATATTCAAAAGGGAGTGATATTGTTTTTGTAGCAACGGACTCTTTTAGATTGGGTGAAAAAATAGTTCAAACAGAACTAAAAACTGATATTGAAGGTTTACTAATACCATCTAAAAACATACCAGAAATTATTAGAAGTCTTGAGGATGGAGAAGGGGATGTTCTGATATCTGTTTCTACAAACCAAATATCGTTTACATACAATAATGTTTATATAACATCTAGATTAATAGATGGTTCTTTTCCTGATTATAAACAAATCATACCTAAAAAATACACAACAACAGTGATTGTTTTAAAACAGGATTTAATAGCAACACTTAAAAAAGCAACTATTTTTTCAGGGAAATTTCACCAAGTAACATTTGTTGTAAGTCCTCAACAAAAAACAGTAATTATCAAATCTCAAAACCCAGATGTTGGAGAGAACACTGATGAAATAACAGCAACAATAGAAGGAGAGGAAATAGATATCAATTTTAACTACAAATATATAATTGATTGCATGCAGTCAATTGAGAGTGATAGTGTTTCGCTAGAACTTGCCGGTCCAGGGAAACCAATGGTTATAAAAGGTATTGGAGATAGATCATTTTTCTATCTAGTTATGCCTATGAATAGATAATTATATGAAGCCACTCGGGGATTTTTTTCAAAGGTTTGAAAATCTACCACCATCACCAAAAGCCATACGTGAAGTTATTAGTTCTGTTGTTTCTGGTGTAATAAATTATGAAATTAATGAAGGAGATATTAAATTAGATAAAGAAACAGTATATATAAAAACTCGCCCATTAATAAAAACAGAGATTGAAATAAAAAAACAAGCAATTCTAGAATTGCTTGTTTTAAAATTACCCA
>NVTD01000046.1 GCA_002401445.1 Candidatus Wolfebacteria bacterium
TAACCATTGTATTTTTCAATATCATAAACATCATAATATGGATCAGATTTACTATATAATTTATTAAATTCATCATCTGTTCCAATAATTATACTAGAGGGATATCCTTTAATAAAATATCTTTTCATATATCCCACATCCCCATCGAAATCAACATCTTGTATTCCAACTTCTATATTTGTTTTATCGTTTATAAAATCAACTAATATCTCTGCTTTGGGATCGTTAAATGGATTATAATCTTTCATTATAATATTCTCTACTAATCTTTTAAATTGTGATTCAGTTATAATAATTTTTTTCATCTTAATTATAAATATTAAGATAAATTTGTTTTATTCAATTATTTTACTTACCTTTGTATTGGGATTAAAAACTAACTAATAATTTAATACTTAGAAATTATGAACAAACAAGACTTAATAAATAAAGGAAATATTGAATTTGAAAGTGAATTTGATATGATGGAGGTAATTCACTTTGAACATAGATGTGTAACACATCCATTTATGATTCGATTAAATGCTAAAATTATTGATTCCTTTAAAACCTTTAAAGGATTGGAAAATAGGGTAAATAAATTAATCAAAGAACGTAATCTTGAATTAGTATGAAACTATTAATCCATATATCATATTTAGTTGCACTGGTTATTGGATGTGGTTCCTGTATCACACTTGTAATGATATGTTATAATAACCCTGAAATGAATTTAGTGTTTGTATGGTTTATGACAATATTATTCATTATAGGAAATCACTTAAATAAATTATCTGATTAATAGTTAGTTATAAACAACAAAACTAGAGGAAACATAAGTTCCCCCAGTTAGTTTCAAATCCTTTAGATTATCCAATGGTTGTGGACCTAATAAGTCCTCATCAGTTATTTCATTTTCCAGATCCATCTTTAAATTAATTTTTAATGTTCCCACACGAATTGAGGGGTCATCAGTCTTAACTTCCAAGTAAATTGGATCTATCGTAGAGTATACTAATGGAGTGTCAACTCCTCTTAAAAATGATGATTTCTCAATCTTAAACAAAGGAAAATCCTTATTAAGGAAACTTTTGGTCCCTTCATTATTAGATATGAAATTACCCATCATTTGTACCTCTTCTTTTATTAATTCTCTATCATATAATTTCAAATATTGATTTTGAAATGATTGGTCTGGATTAGTTTGACTCATACCTATCAAACCTGTACTTATATCAGAATTATCTAATACTATCTCATTTGAAGTAAATACTCTCATATCACCGTTATCTATTAATACAGATGGTACAATACCATCCTGATCAACATATTCAAATGTACTACCCTCTATATCAGTTACTCTAAAGAATAATCTTTCATCAGTTGATAGTTTATCTACATTATTAATCTTAGTATAACTAATACCCTTACTTCTTAAATCATCTGTTATATTAATTAAATAACCACTGACTCTGGGACTAATCACAAGACCTCCTCTTCCAGAACCAGGTACTAAATCATTGGAAAACAGTCTGTTTTCATTAAACCCACTCATTGATCTATTATCAAAGGAAGATAATGATAATACTAATGGTGATATATTTGTATCTAACTTACTAACTTTTTCTATCTCTAGGTAATCACTGGGTGGTGGACTAATTAATGGATCACTACTAATTACAACTTGATTTACATTGAAGAAACTCTTGAATCTATCTAGATTTTTCTTTGAACCATCTCCTATTTTAAAAATTACTGGTACTTTTTCAGTTGTTACTTCAGTACCACTAGTAGTCTTTGCACTAGTGACCACAACTATATCGTTATAGAAATCTGCATAAGGGGTTTTAAGGTTTGTATCAAAACTAATATCCTGTACTATTCCTTTTTTATCAACAGATGATTCTGCTAACATATAATTAATCATTCTATCTAATCTAACAGTTATATCTAAACTATTATAATATTCACTATCATTAGATTCCAAATTCTTTCTGAATTTAATTTCTTTTGTAATGGTAACAGATTCTTGTATTTCCTCTTCAGTGTCACAAAAATCAAATGTAACTCCTGGATTTGTTACACCAGTTATAGGTGGGGGTAGTGTAAAACCAGTAACGGGATTAATTATAATTAATGGACCACCAAATACACAAGACCCATCATCCTTTGTTGCATTAGGGTCATAGTTTTCTGCATTAGGGTCAGTACATCCAAAAACTGGTGGGTTCCAGTAACATACACCATCTATAAACGTATGACCTAGTGATGTACAACATTGTTCACTATTATCAGATAATGATACTGTACCGTCTATATTAAGACTTATTTGTTTACATGATTTTAAAATTCCCATGTTATTTTATTCTTGGTTTTACTCTTATCTTATGTTTGATATCAACATCATCTGATACACTCTTTACACAATCTGTATTATCACCAGTTATATCTGGGACGTTTCCACTTGTTAGTGGAAGTGGGATTGCTTGTGATACTTGATTGTAATTTGTATCTGAATCTCCTAAAACGTATTGGGTTATCTCTATGTCCTTCTTAGTACCCGACACTAAAAAGTTACGACCTTTCGAAGTCAAGTATGTGGTTATGGTTACTGTTGTTGATGATGTAATGAATGACATAATTTAATAGTTTTTATTATAAATATCTTGACTTTGTAAATTATTATTTGTACCTTTGTGTTATAAACTAAAAATTATGACTAAAGAATGTAAAGGAGAAATAAAAGTATTCGTACAATTAAATGGATGGGCGAGAGGAACATATCCTTTAATATATGATGATAATATATCTAGGAGTTCTATAATTAAATCCGCTGAGGGTAAAAAAAGAAATATAGTTGACCTGTTTAACAAAAATAACCATGATTTTGATAGGTATTTTTTAGAATTTATTGGTCATATACTAAGGAAACATAAAATAACTAAAATAAGAATGAATTACTATTATATCTCTAAAACTTGGAAATTTGATGATATAATCCTGGATGGTCACCCTATGTGTTAATATTATTTATCCTTGCATTCACTCTTATTCCAAACAAAATTCTCATCATTTTCACAAGGACCACCTAGTTCATTTAAAAATGATGGTCCAATTTCTCTTGTTTTAAATGTTCTTAATGTATTTGTTAAAGGATCAATAGTTAATGTATCTCTACCAGGAAACCTTAAATTAAATTTCTTATTTACTTTTACTATGTTATTTTCAAATGTAACAAAGAAAACAGGTTTAAATGTTTTTACAGATAAATGTTTTGGTTTTGATTCTCTTTCATCTGATTTATTGAATGTCTTTAACCCTTGTACTTTATCTAGATAAGGTGCATTACTATCATGAAAGTCTATCATATCATTAAATGAATCGTATTTAACTTCATCTGGATTAAATTGTAGGTGAATTGCCATAATTATAACTTTTTTATATAAATATCTTGACTATTAAAAATATTATTTGTACCTTTGTTAAAATACTAATATTATAAAACTAAAATTATGTTTGGATATTTCAAAGAACAAAGAGAAAAAAGATTAAAACAAGAAGAATTAATCAAAAATAGAATCAAAAAACATAATGATTTTATTAAGAATCTAAAAAAACCTCATGAATTAATGAAGATGTTCGTTAGAACAACAAACATAAAAGGCCAAAAAACCAACTCTAAAAAAGAAAGTAGTGCTGCGTTTTTTTTAATCATGGGAGGATCTGATTCATCAGAAATTTCTAGTTCTGAACCAATAAATTATAATAAAACAAAGGTAATACTATCTTGGGATTATAATGGAGAATTTATTATATCAGAAATTCCATTAAGTAAAGTAAGGATAAAATATGGTGACAAACCATCTGTGAGTATCCATTTAAAGTCAAGAATAGTAAATAATGATGATTACTATCTTAGTGATTGGGAGATAAGTTCGGGGTATTATTTAATAAGAAATAGGTTTAATAATAATACTCAATTATTTTTAAATAAAAATTTAGCTTATATCGTAGTCACTTGTAAGAAAGAGGATTGGTCAGAACAAATACAATTACCATTGAATAATAAAGATGATAATTCCTCAAATATTTTAGGAATAGATAAGGATAATTAATTATGGACACTAAAAAAGTCATACAAGAATTAAATGTTCTCTTTGAGAAAAAAGGATGGAAATTATTTCCTAAGGAAAATGAAGTACCTGATAATGAAATAGGAGACTTTTTCTGGGGTGTTGTTATATATAAAGATAAGGAATTAGATATTCAAAGAAATTATATTCCTTATGATAAACATTTAGATAAATTTACTTTAAGAGGACTAGATAAATATGTTATAGACTTTATTGAGCCAATATGTAAAAAACATAATATTAAGTTTGTTGAATTTATAACTAATGGTGAACAGGAAAGTCGTAATAAAATTACTCTCTAATCATAAATAACAAATGGTTCGGTTTTATATTCTTCTCCACCATCAGATGTATCCAATTTCCAATTTGAAAGAGACCCTGTTTCATATTTTGTTAAACCACTAACAAAACCTTGATTTACTGCATCTATAATATTCAATTCAAATTTAATACTTATTCTACCACCAATATCAAAATAATTATTAGTCTTAGGTTTTAATACAATTGGTTTAGATATAAAATGATTTGTATTTAATTCACTAAATAAGTTTAATTTTTTATCAGAATTCTCCACATAATGATCAACAAATCTTTGTACATAATCTACTCTTGATTTTACTAATTGTCTATCAAAAAACTTTAAATATTGATTATTAAATGATTTGTCTTCATTTTTTAATGATTCTGTCATTATGTTATTTATCTCTAAAACAGGTTCATTTTTACCTCCTGTACCCTCTACTCTACCCAATAGTACTGATTTATTGGTTTGGATTAATTCGGTCTTGTATTGACTATCTAGATTGAATTGTTGACCTACCATAACAGAAGGTGTTATATAACTTATAGTTCGTTTATCTCCAACATTTGATTGTTCAAAATCAAATTCTTTCTCTATATCACCAGTTCTAAAATATGTATTGGTACCTACATTCTCACTTGAAGTTCCACCTGAATGAACATTACTGTAATAACCATAGGATTCTGGTTGTATTATTACCCCACCAATTCCAGCACCTGGTATTAGTTCTGTGGAGAAATCACTACTATGTTTATTTGGTTTATTATCATAAGATGATAATGTTAATACAAATGGTGATCTAAACACGTCTATATCGCCCTTGACAGAGCCTAATATATTATTATCATTTGTTAATCTATTATTCTTTTCATCAATAACCTGATTGATGTTGAAGAACCTACTAAACCTAATCATTTCATCATGGGATCCACTATCAGGAACGAACTCAATTTCTTTTCTAATTATTTCATCAGTACCATCACTTCTCTCAACATGGACGAATACTTCAGACCAAAAGTCTGCAAAGGGAGATTTTAGGTTATTATCAAACTTATTATCGATTATAATTCCTTTCTTATCTTTAGATGATTCTGCTAAGATATACTTAATCATCCTATCTAATTTAACTGTGATATCTAAATTTTGATAAAATAACGTATCACCGGACTCAATATATTCCAAATTCTTTTTAAATTTTATCTTTCTGGTTTCAGTTCTTTGTCTTAACTTTACAGAATCAGATATAACTTGTTTAACCTGTTTATCTTTAACGATAATAGGGTTAAGTACTTTTAATGGTGATTTTGATGTTTGTATTATTTTTACTGCCATTTTCTTTTATATTATTGACCCTGTTCAACCACCTAATTGTGTGCCGGTGCCAGTATCTATTTGGATTATATCTATATTTATTTCATCAATATTATCAATATCAATGTCTATTACATCATCTGTAATATCATATTGTGGAACAAATACCTTTATTTTATGTCTTATATCCATTTCTGCAATAGAAATAACACAACCACTATTGTCTCCTGTTAAATCTGGGACATCTCCTGATGGTAGTTGAACTCCTATGTTATAATTTGTATCTGAATCACCAAATGTAAATTTAGTCACTATTTTATCATTTAAGTCTTTGGATAACATCCTTTCTCTACCTAATGGTGTTAGATATGCTGTTACTTCTATATTATCTGTTTGTGCCGAAGGTACGAATCCCATAATTATAACTTTTTATATAAATATTTGGATATTAAAATAATTATTTGTACCTTTGTATTGTTAAATAAAATAATAATATTTTAAAATTTAGAAATTATGGAAATTTTATCAATAATATTGTGGTATGGTATTGGTATCTGGGGATTCATTTATTGGTGGACAACTGAACTTGATTTTACTAATGATGAGTATGGAATATGTTTATTGGTGGGAATGTTAGGTCCATTTACTTGGATAATGGGGTATTTTGTCCATAAAAAGGATAAGGTGATTTTTAAAAAGAGAGATTAAACACTACTTGGATCTAATCCTGTAAACTGAGTTATTTCATCTATAAAATTCCCATCCCAAGATGAAGGGTCAACTTGTTTTGAATGTGGTGGTATCTCACCTGGTGTGTAATAGACTTTCATTGATCCTCCACACCAAGACTCCAAACCACTTAATAACGTAGTATTACAGAGGATAGAGGGTTGTGATATGTTATTACCTTGTAGAGAATCTACATTACTTGTTACTCTATTACCATTTAAATAAAATACTCTTTTAAATCTAGAAAAGTTATTCTTCATTATTGTTCTTGAATCAGAATCTATTAAATCTAATCTATTCTCCCTACTAAGTACTATTGAATTATTTACATCTGTTTGTCCTTCGGTATAAACCAAAAATAATGGACCAGTAACAGGACCAAATATAACATTACCACCAAAATTCTTTTCACTATAAACCACTATTGTCGTGTCTATATCAATTACCACAGACATTAATCCATTTGATGTTGAACTTAAATTATCTAGAACTCTAAAGGTACCTGATCCTAATGTATCTCCTTGTGTACCTGTTGTACCGTATATAATTCCTCCTTTGTCAGAGTATTTAATTGGAATTGGTCCTGATCTCATATCAAATCCCTGTAAATGAACTCCACATTTATTATTTTCAAACGTGCAAGGGGTGGAGAGATCTATTTTTTGTTTTACTCTTATAAAACTTCTTTGTTCTCTTACTTGGGTTGTATTTGTACATGAAATACCAGATAGGGAAGTCCCACTTACACTTGGTCCAGAAATTCCTGTAACATCTGGAATCTCATTCTCTTGTAATATATTCCCTACTACACCATCAATTACAGGATTCTTAGTTATGTCAGGTGGAGTCCCACCTTTAGCAATTAAATAATTAACATCAGGATCATTAAATGAGAATTTAGACACAACTAATCCTGACTTATCATCACTAATGAGATATTGTCGCATTATTTCAGTTATATTAACCTTCAATGATCTTGTTTGCCCCGATGCGAATCCCATTATCTATTATTTTATTATAAATATCTTGACATTGTAATTTATTATTTGTACTTTTGTTTTATGAATAAAAATGAAAAGCAAGCAGGAGATTTTATTAGTACATTACAAATATTACCAAATGATTGGAATGATAGAGTTAATCATACGTTCTTTATAAGATACAAAGGTGATGGTACTTTTGGTAATAAAGTAAATGGTGATTGTGTTATAATTGTTGAGACAGATCTTATTAAAACATGGGTATTATTAAAAAAACAATACTCTGTTAATCAATTAAAAAATTACATGAAGGAAACTATATCTTATCATTATAAAAAGAATAATTGTAAATTTAAGTACAATGTTTTATTTATTAATAATTTAGAAAATCATGAGAAAATTTAAAGTAGGGGATTTTATATCTCCAGATAGAAATTTCTATAATGATCGTAAAAAACTTTGTTTTACTAAAAATAAGTCATATGAAATAATTGATATGATGAGTGCTTCTTCAGGACCTAGACTTAACGATGATACTGATTTTATTAATTTACATGGTATTGGTAATTCTAGTACTAAGAACCATTGGTATAATAATTTTCATAAATCATCATATGAAGAAATATGTTTAACTGAAATTTTAGAGAAAATACAAAATAAACATTGGTTTAATAATAAATTAGAAAATCATATAGAGATAAATGATGATATGGTTACCATTAAAAGAAAATGTGCAACCAAAATATATAAAAACACATCCAGATTAGATAGACTACAGAAACTTGATCTATGGTTTATTGAAATTATTGATCCGATATTAGAAAAATATAATATTATAGATATTAAATTTTCCAGTAATTTTAAAGGAATGGGATATATAAAAATGTTTGGAACAAATACTTGGTTAATAAATTAATTTAAGTTATGAATTTTAAAGTAGGAGATAAAGTAAGAATTAGAAAGGATAGTGTTCTCTACAATGATTGGGAATACCCAAAAGACACTAATGGTAGTGTTGTAACCATTCAGGGTACTGAAATTGTTGATATTAGGATAATTTGGGAAAATGGTCATGAAGGTTGGTGTCTAGTTCATGAACTGGAATATTGGTATACGGAACCATTAAGAGAATTACTTGGGGAAATAGACTACAATCACAACTCAATTCGTATTGTAATTAACTTAATGATTAAACAAAATTTTCCTTTATCAAATGAACAACTACAAAAATGTAGAGATGTATGGGAAAAATATAATAAAAAATGAATTTTAAAAAGGGAGACAAAATAAGGATTACAAAGAATAGTAATACCTATAATTCACTTACAAGACTACAAAATAAATGTGGTATTATTATAAGTACTGTTAGTAAATATAAACCTTTTACGGTAAATTGGGAAGATGGTCAAAAAAGTCTGTTATATAATACTAATACAGAATATTGGTATATGGAACCATTAAGGGAATTCCATGATAGAATGGACGAACCTGAGGGTTCTTATGAAGATTGGGTGGTTATTAGAAGACTTTATAGAAAGGATGATATTCTAACTAAAAAAGAACTACAAGTTTGTAGAGATTTATGGGAAAAATATAATAAGAAATAAATTATGAATTTTAAAATAGGAGATAAAGTAAGGATAATAGGGGATAGTGATTCCTATAATGTTAATGGAGAGAATCCTCCAAATACTAATGGTATTATAATTGAAGATAGTGGTACTGGGTATATTGATGGTCGTAGATATAAGATAAAATGGGACAATGGAAAAATTAATGAATACTATATTAATGATGATATAGAATACTGGTACATCCAATCATTAAATGAATTAGTTGAACGATTAAGTGGTATAGATTCTGCTAAGTACGACTTTGATATAATATTTGATTATTATGACATAAATAGAGAATTAAAGGATGATGAGATAAATGTCTGTAAACACATATGGGAAAAACATAATAAAAAATAAATTAAAAATGAAAACATTTATACAGACATCAACACAACATGGAGAATCGGAAACCACCATTCATAAATCAAAAGATTTAAAAACCTTTATATGGGATGAACATGTATCATTTATGGAAAATGAATTAGACAAAGATGATGAGGATGATATGGAAGAATTACAAGAAATAAAGGATGATCCCATTAAACACTTTGACCATTTTAATGGTGAGGGTGGTTTTGATTATGTTATTATCTATGAACTAAAAAATGATAAATTAAAATTAGTGTTTCCTTCATGATTTAAATTATAACTACTTGATTATCAGAAGTCTATGGACAATTCTATAATTACTGTCTTACCTACTTTCTTTTCTATGGGTTTATTCAATTTTCCCACTGCAACTAAATTTAACGAGTTGTCATAAATACCAATGTCACTTACGAATACTGAAGTATCTCCCCGGAAAGTTGGATTAATACTTGCATTATATTGTGATCCACCGAGGGGGAGTACAAATTTAGTTTTATAACTTATCGCTTGAATATCAGTTTCTATATTACCAAAAAAGAACACCTCGTCTCCAAACTGAAGATTATCCGGTTGCGAACTGGTTGGTATTTGAATTAGGTCATTCAACACATAAGTATTCCCTGAGTTAGAATCAAATAGTTCTTTTGTTATATTAAAAACTTCTTGATTTGCTGAACCATCTAGGTCATCAGGGTCAATAGAAGTTAATTCAGTTGTGGAGAAATTAGTAAGTCCACTCGTAACATCCAGAAAACGCCAAGAATCTGCTTTGGGTCTCTGACCAAGTGCAGTTCTCTGACAAATTAATTTTATTACATTTGCATTCCATCCAGTTCCAGATAATGTTTCCAATTCTGCAACTGATCTCATATAAGGTAATTCACCTAATGGTATTCTTACTTGTGCAACACCTGGGGTTGGGGTTTGATTAGTGTCTCCTGTTATTAAAGTGTAATTTTGGCAATGGATACCGTTTGTAGTTCCAAGATTTGTAGGTGTACCTGTAGTATCTCCAGTCCAAGTTCCAAAATTTTCAAACAGGTAACTAACCCACATTTGTTGTGTTTGAGGTGAAAACACATTTGTTCCCACTGATGATGTAACTGAAACTGCATTACCTTCTAAAGTTGGTAAACTCCAGTTTCTATTTGACTTATAAGACATTGCTGCCAATAATTCTTCATCATGAATAATTATAGTTTTTAAATCATTTAATACCTTACCTACTGTATTACCTGAACTATCAGTTAAATCATAATAAGTAGTAGTAAGACCGGAATTTGTATTAGAAGGGTCTAAGGTATCTCCTAATATTAGATTCTTCTTTGTTTCACCCACATTGGATAATTCAAGACCTAGAGTGGTACCATCATTATGATGCCACATTATAGTAGGAAGGTGTAATTTAATAGTATCTTTATGTAGACTTTCTCCATAGAAATTAGAAATAGAGTGATTTGTATAGTGAATTATCCCTATTGCCTTTTGTTCTGGTTTATCAAATGTATAACCTAAATAATTCTTTATTCCAGTATATCCAGTGGAACCATAATCAGTATGTGTCTCAAAAGTTGTTAAATCATTACCTGCAATGGTCTCAGTATGAACAATATTCATATTCCATATGTTAAGTTCATCATTTGCTAGATTACTAGTATTGTTAAACGCAAGGGTATCTTCATTCCAATATTGTGTGGTTTCTCCTGAACCATAGAAAGTATCTATGGAATTACCACTTGGATAAAAATAAACACCAGCAAGAGTTGTTTCTGATTCTCCTGATAGTTGTTGGGTTGCTCCTGATAGTGCATGGAAATTTAAAATATCCCTATCTAATGTTAGGTCAAGTATTCCACTTGTTGCCAAATCACCACTTATTGCTTCAATTTTATACCATAACCAGGGGATAGGCTGATCAAATGGGATATTAACAACATCTCTATTATTGGTATATCTTGTTAAACCACTCATACTGGGATTTCTCCATTCAATCAACGCATAATCCTGGACGCCAGGTTGCGTACCCCCTGTAAAAGTGCTCGCACTATATACTCGCATGGAAGTACCTCCGGTGACACCGGAAATGTGGAGAACCGCATCCGCTTGATGAAGATATCTAAGAGGATCGTTTGGACTTTGAAAGGTGAATGCACTATAGTTATTTGGTGTTCCGCTAAAGAAACCTCTTTGTTTTGCTGTATTGGTTATCTCGTTTTCAACTGGAACTAACGTTGGTAGTGGTTGGTAGAAATCTTGTGATTGATAGGACAATTTTTCTAATTGTGGGATTTTATACTTTAAATCGGGGTTTACGTCGAAGGGACTTAACACGCGATTGTTGCCATGATCGTATATTGGGTCCAAGTCACGTCCTTGCCCGTAATCTATCTCACTGTCTGCGACACTAAAAGAAGTGAATACAAGACTTCCTGAACTTAAGAGCTTGCGACCTACGGTTGTCAGACGGGAACTTATCAAGGGCGAGGGTGTTTGATTTACAAAGCTCATACTTCTAATGTTTTATATTTCCATTTATATCCTGATCCGGTTTTATTCCACCCTCTACAGACATTACTTATTCTATTTTTAGGGACATTGGTTTTTAATGATGCCTCCGTTAAATTTCTATATTCATTTAAGAAAACATCATTTAAGTCATACTGTAAAACTGGTGTATATAAGTTAATATTATATCTATGTTCACTTAACACAAGTTTATCCCCTTTATATTTCCAAATATAGCCTGCTGCTGTTTTATTTGATCCATTACAAACTTTTCCTATGTTTTCAGGTGTTACCCTTAAACTATCTCCTGCTTCTTTAATCGATTCCCATTCTTTTATAAAATTACCTTCCATATCATATTGATTAATCGATTTTTTCTGTATGTTTTTATGATCCTCTAGGTTTATCTTCTCACCTTGATATTTCCAAATAAATCCCCCTGCAAGTTTTGATTTAGTATTGAGTTTACATACTTTGCCAATTGTGTCTGGGTGTATATTTAATTTATTTCCTGCAAACTCAGCACTTTTCCACTCTTTTATGAAAATACCATCTGAAGTATATTGATCTACTGGTTTTTTATCAAATGGGTTAGGGTTGTGTTTATAATCTTCTAATAATAATTTTTCACCTTTGAATTTCCAAGTATACCCACCTGCTGTTTTTGATTGTGGTTTGCCGGAACATATCTCCCCTATTCTACCACCGTCTATGTTTAATTTTTCACTTGCCTCGGTAATGCTAACCCATGTTTTAATAAAGTTCCCATCTAAATCATATTGGTCAATTGGTTTGTGAGAATGTGCTTGACCATCACCACCCAATGTTCCATTTGTTAATTTAAATCCCCATTCTTTCATCTGTGATATCCAATACGTTTCCCAGAATTTCCATTCACATTCTGGAACCATATCTATAATTTCAATTATTGGTTTACGTCGTTCATTCAATACCTTCCTTATCCAATTACATTTATGTGTAGTGGCACCTCTTTTAGACTCTGCAATATGTATTATTAATCTTCTTTTTTGGGTCTTTTCTGTTTTTCCAACATACCTTGGTTTATTATCTATAGGATCAGATAATGTGTAAATAACTACTGTTTTTTCTTCTTTTTTCATACTATAAAGATACTATATATAAATAGTTTGTAAATCATAAAATTCACTTATTTTTCTATAAAAAATCAATTATTTGGTCTATTTTTTAATAGTTTTTTTTTATTTATGTCTTTATAATAAATATT
>NVTD01000047.1 GCA_002401445.1 Candidatus Wolfebacteria bacterium
ATTGATGATTTTGAAGAGTCTGACCTTATCTATGAAGTTGATGTGGTGGATTATGATAGCATCACCTCTGAAAAACTGATTGAGCATATTAATAAATATGGAAAATAAACAAATACCAAATGTAGTTTTCAAAACTCAAGAAAGAGAGGGTGATGCGCATGCGCAGACGTGTTTTAGTTTTGAATGGAAGGACCTCACGACGGATGATATTTTTAAAGATAAAAAGGTAATACTCTTTGCGCTACCAGGTGCGTTTACTCCGACGTGTTCGTCTACTCATCTACCGGGATATGAGAAGCACTACGACGAGTTTAGAGAGCTTGGAGTTGATTCTGTTGTTTGTCTGAGCGTAAACGATGCTTTTGTAATGTTTGAGTGGGGTAAGCATCAGTTGGCCGAAAAGGTTACCCTGCTTCCAGATGGTTCAGGACTGTTTACTCGCGAGATGGGAATGCTTGTGAAGAAGAATGACCTCGGATTTGGAGAACGCTCATGGCGATACAGTATGTACGTAGAAAATGGTGAGATTAAAAAGATTTTTGAAGAAGCAGGGAAGTCAGATAATTTCTCGGACGATCCATTTGAGGTGAGTGATGCCGAGACAATGTTAGAGTACTTGAAGAATAGGTAAAATATACTAGATATAATCTTATGCATAATTTGAATATTGATTTAGATACGTTTCCTTTTTACAAACGTGAGATTGTTGGGGGTAAACGTGTCGCAAACAAATGCGGGAGAGATTTTCTATATTATGCACTTACCTATTATTTGCCAAGTAAATATGGGAAGAATAGTAGTGCACCTAGTTTAGAACAAAATAAAAAGTTCGGTACCCCTGTTTCTGCATTGTTTGCATGGACAATGATTCAGTTTCGCAAAATGCCGCAGTACCTTATTAGTGAAGGGTTGGGCCTGAGTATTAATGGAAATAAGATACGTTCGTTCTCGGATTTTATTAAGGCTATCCTATTTTCTAGAATGGGTTTAGAACAGGCATTATGCACAATCGAAACTGCTATAGATGAGGGTCGTACGCCAGGAGTTGATATTTCTATAGCTGTAGGAGGGCTGTTGGATCATGTGATGTTTGTGTATGGATATGATGAAGATAATTTGTATGTATTTGAAACGACAGAAGCACCGATTAAGTATGTAAATATGGATCCAAGATATCCGCAAGTCATGAAGTTATCAAAAGAAGAAATTAAGAAACGATGGACTCGATTTGGCCGAGTATGGGAAGTAAGTAATGTAGATACAATGCTAGATTCTTTAAAGAAATAACATGTCTTTGGATATATTAATCGCAACAGCGGGTGTTTTTGTAGGTGAATTGTACGGCAACTTGATCGGTGGAGGAAGCCTGGTAACGCAAATAGCACTGCAGAATATTTTGCATTTCGACATCAAGACCGCAATGGCATTAGATAACTCGGCTGTTATCGGTTCAAATATCGGAATGCTTATTGTGCTTCTTCGACATCATGTCGTAGAGTGGTGGTTTGCTGTTGTTATTGTATTCCAGATCATTGGAGCAATTTTGGGTGCGTGGATTCTCATAACAATCGATCCGAATATACTCAAAGTGCTATTTATCTTGGCGATGATTGGTTTGGTGACTAAGAACATATTCGTAAAAGATTCGGTCCAAGATTCGAGTGGATTCAAAGTGAGCTATAGAAACATTTCCTTGCTTGCCCTTGCTGCTTTGTTTATAGGAATGTATAACGCTGCTTTTGTTATTGGTGACTGGATAATTGCCCTTTTAATACTGACAAGTTTCTTCTCTATTAAATATCACAATGCAATATTTCTCCTCACATTTTCAATGTTCTTTTCACAACCAGTGGCACTATATAAGTATCATGCTGCTGGTCTTATTGACTGGAGCTTTCTCCTACCGATGATGACGGCTACTATTGTGGGAGGTGTTATTTCGGCGCTGGTTCTGAATAGGATACATTCTAAAAAGCTAGAATCCTTCCTAAAATATTTGAGCATTGTTCTTGTTGTGTATCTTATTTTTGGATTACTTGGGTAAAAAACCAGTGAATATGGGGTCAGCCACCATTTATATTATAAAAATGGTGGCTGACCCCATATTCACTGGTTTTTTGTGGATTATCTCGGACTGAAGCAAGTGTAGATAAAAAAATACGCCGAACCTTTTTGAAAGGTCGGCGCGTTTATGATGAATGTGTCGGTGTGCTTATATAAAGCTACGACGGTTTCCAGTTTCACTACCAAATGGGATGAGTCCTTTATCCTCAAGCGACAATTTCCATGCAGTTTCTTCGGTATCGTTCAAATCGATTTCATGGGGCTCTAGGCCGATCTGTATCCATTTACATCCACATGACATGAGTTGATTGTGGCAGAATGGACACTGTTCAATATCACAGCCAGGGTCGTGAAGTTTACCAGTTTTAACATTACAATCTGGGCAGGTTTTTTTGGGTTCAGACATAGTATTTCCTTCAGTAAAAATGAATGTGCAACTATTAATATAGTAACACTATCGGATCGATATGTCAAGTAGAATCTGTTTTGTAGACACTCTTAGGTAGAGCCATTAAACAGAGAATATTGACATTCTCTATATTATATGCTATACTATACGCAGTACATTGTTAATTTCACTGTAATATTAATCTCTTAAATAAACTCAACACACGAAAGGAAAAACACATGAGTATTAGGATAATAAGTAGAATATTAAGAATAGTATTCCCGAAGTCAGAAACACCTGTGAGCACTCTCACAAGGCTCAAGCCGGAGTTTCAGAAACTTCGTGAAGAACTGTATGATGCGTCCAAGGAGCAACCACTCGATGGTATCGTAACTTTTTTCGACGTTGTGTCGAAATGGGCAGATCGCGGAGTTCGTGATCTCATCGGTGAGTCAGAGAAGTCTCAAGATGGATTGCTCGAAGACTTACGTGCATTTGGGAAACATCTCCAGAATGCAGGAAGAAGTTCATATGGATGGAATCGCACGGAAATCGGTGAAGAAGTTAGAGCTAATCAGGTCTATCTAGGAAACATTTTTGGACTCTTTACTAAAACAGTCATGTTTTGGAAAGGGTACAAGGATGAGAAACCAGGTCGGTTTCTGCAAGAAGGTATGCGACGTATGAATTCTTATAACGTTGTGTCCGTACAAGCCAGAGATTTCATGGAATCACACATCGGTCCCATGACCACAATTCTCCGCAAGTTGGAAGCTGCGGGGTAAAGACTTCAAAAAACTTATGTCCACCCGCTAATCACTTTTATGATTAGCGGGTTTTCATTTGTGTGGGGTCAGTAAGTACTTTAAACAAATAGATTCTTAATCTCTTCTGGAATTTCTTCGGTTAGTATGGTGCTTTTCTCTTCAATATCAGAACTAGTGTTAAGTCCGATACCTTTGTCTGGCTGTAGTGTATAGAGTGTTATGTGTGTTGGAGGTACCTCTATATTAAAACCAAGTTCCTTATTGAGTCTTTTAAAGAACTCATCTATGTTCGATACATCGGACATTACAATCAATGTTTCTCTTCCCGTTTCTTCATCTACTGCGTAGCGAACTTCGTCCTTGTAGTTAGTAAAAGATATTTTATTTTCTGATACAAAGTTACAGAGCAAATCTATAACCCTTTGTTCGGCAGCTGTCCCGTATTGGGAAACAATATCTTTGACGCAAACAAGGCTTACGTGGAATGACGACTTTAAAAAAAGTATCTTACCATTTACTTCTAGGGTTTTTGGTAAGCTCTCAATCAGAACAGGTACGGCAATGTATCCATTCCCGAAGAAGTATTCTGTATTGTTGCAGATGTAGTTTTTCATATTTTGATTCTATCTTATTTAGTGGATTTGTATAGTACTCTACGGGTGAGAATATTTTGAACTGGCAACAAACAACCAACGGCTCAAGAGTGTTGAGCCGTTCATATTGGGGCAATGTTGTTTTAGTATTGTAAAAAATGGTATAATTGAGAGATGGAGGAGCCGATAATATTAAGAAGGATTATCTTTAGAAACAAAAAACAACAAGTGAGGTTTCTTACCGATGCTAAAAAGATACTTGATGTATCTTGGGAAAATTTTGCCAAACCACTTGGATATAATACTCGAACTGTTAGGGATTGGGCGCACGGTAAATATAATATGCCCTATAAAATTGCTCAGACGTTATCTAAAAAAACTGGAGTTAATCTTCCCCACACAATTAGAACTAAAAATTGGGATGAACATCTGCATGCAATCTCAAGTAAAGGAGGAAAAAGTAATATCAAAAAACATGGTTCCATAGGAGGCGACGAAAAATATAGAAAAGCACAGTTTATTAAATGGTGGAATAAAACAGGTAAATTTAAGGGACAGTCCATATTAGAGAGGAAAAGTATTCAATATCCAAAAAAAGATTCTCAGCTTGCTGAGTTCGTTGGAGTAATGATCGGTGATGGTGGTATTTCGAAATTTTCTACAGCTATAACATTAAATAGAGTCGCCGATAAAGAATATATTCTGTTTGTGTCAGGATTAATAAAAAAGCTATTTGGGATTGATCCAAAAATTTATGATCGAAAAGTATCTCTTGCAACTGACATTATCGTGCACAGAAGAGATCTTGTTGATTTTTGTATGTCACTTGGATTACCTATTGGTGATAAGTTAAAGCAAGGTCTTGATATTCCAAAATGGATACAGAAAAATAAATCATTTAGTATTGCGTGTATTAGAGGATTGGTCGATACAGATGGTAGTGTCTTTCATCATAAATACAAGGTTAATGGTAAGCAATATTGCTATACAAAAATTTCGTTTACGAGTTGTTCTCCACCATTGATACAATCAGTTCAAAGAATATTAGTCAGATATGGATTTAATGCCAGAATAAGCTATAATGGCAAAGAAGTAAGATTAGAAAGTCAAAAAGACGTTGTTAAATATAGAGATCTTATTGGAACAAGTAATCTAAAACATACGCGAAAATTTAACGCGTGAACATTTGGAAAGTTGCCAGAGTGCTCAATGAGTAAAGGAGCACGACTTTATTTTCTTGGAGCTATGCGACTTAGAAAATAAGAAGTACCCTTGTGGTGAGGCGATTATTACGAATTAGTGGTTACTGTTCGAAAAACCACTAAGTGTACAAAATGACAATCGAGTAAAAATTCATACGGAAAGTTGCCAGAGCGGTCGAATGGGCGATCCTGCTAAGATCGTGAGCCCTAACGGGTTCCGAGGGTTCGAATCCCTCACTTTCCGCATTTGCAAAAATGGGATGGTTTTTGCCATCTCATTTTTGCAAATCCGTCGGTGCTAAGAGCCGAAAGACGGAAGCGTGTGTACTGATCCTGTAGGGATCGAAATTCCCGCACTCTCCGCAAAGTAAAGAATAGTATATTTTTATACAAATGATTCGTAATTCAACATCACGAAAATACCTCGCTGAATTCGTTTATGGTGCCACTGACGGTACTATTACAACTTTTGCAATTATTGCAGCCGTTTCAGGAGCGTCACTCGCACCAGTGATTATTCTTGTTCTGGGTTTCTCAAACGTCCTTGCAGACGGGTTTTCAATGGCAGCATCCAATTACCTTTCAGAAAAATCAAACGATGCAGTTGGAGGGGTAAATGATAACAAGCATCCTGTACGCACATCGTTCGTAACCTTTGTATCTTTTGTGGTTGTTGGTTCTGTCCCGCTGATACCTTTTGTATTGCTAGGAAATGTAGAAGGCATTAATCCATTTAGTGTTTCGATAGTTGCGACTGCGCTCACATTTCTTGTTATTGGTTTTATTCGAGGATATGTTGCACGCGAGCGAGGTATTCGTACCGCATTGGAGACTCTATTTATTGGAGGTATTGCAGCAGGAATTGCCTATGGTGCTGGGGCATTTTTGGAGACGTTGTTTTAGACAACTTTTAACAACTGGTTATTTTAGTTGCAGTTACAATTTCTCTGGTATAATTTGTGTATGATTTTAAGAAATAAGAAAGCTCTAGCATACTTCGTTACGGTACTTGCTACTTTTGTGCACTTATTTTTCCTCACCGCATCGATGATGTCTAGAGGTGTTGAAGGTCCAGGTGGAAGCGGGTTTTTTCTTACATTTTTTCTTGTATTCTTTTTGCTAAACATATATGCCAATAAAAAGATAAAGCAAGCGCAAACCAGCAAAATTATATTGCTTTTCGTTCTTCTCTCTTTGGTGACGGTGGCAATACCTATTACAGTAGTTACTGTGGTTATTGGGTGGAGTTAGTAACTAATGTGCAATCCCAACCAACCACACATTCCTTGCCCCCGCTTCAAGTAAGACTTTTTGGGCCTCTCGAAGTGTACTTCCCGTCGTTACCACATCATCTAATACAATGATATTTTTTCCGCGAATTTTTTCTGGTTTTGTCACACGAAAGCATCCTTTAATATTCTCTAATCGAGTCTCGCGACTAATTGTTCTGGCCTGACTGGGAGTATGTTTTATGCGAGTCAAGATGTTCGAGTCGACAGTAAGAAAGTTATTGTCCAAATTATTTGTTATCAATTCAACCTGATTGTATCCCCGCGCACGTTTCCTTTTTTTGGACAGGGGAATAGGGATAAGTATCGGATCAACAAAATATTCAAATTGTTGTTTGTGCTGTAGGTCTTCTAGTAGATAGTCTGAGAGAACAATCGCGAGCATGCGCGCTACTTTTTTATTTCGTCTATATTTTATTTGCCAAATAGCCTCTCGCATAAACGTGTCACGATAGGCAAAGTACGCAGTGATGTCATGTAGATTTTCTGCTGATCTTACACTGCTTACAAATGCATCAGGGGACATTTTCTGTAGCGTACGCGCCTCGGGTGAGCGCGGAAAAACAACATCAAGAATTGTATGTAATATGTGAGAAAGTGAGTGCATACGCTGTGTGTATACCATCTATAATAAACCTATACCCATCTAATTCAAAAATTTTGGCTACGACTTGTCAAAAACATTTCAGCTTATCTAGATAGGCCTCGTCGTTTTTAATTTCGTCTCGCTCAAAATTGTTGAACAATTTGGGCAAGAGTTTATTGGAGATGGTATTATACTTATACTGACAATTTTTATGGCTAATTTTTTTAAGAAATTATTTAACTCTGTAAGGTCTGGACAGAGTGTGATTGGTATTGATATTGGATCTTCTGCGATAAAAATCGTGCAGTTGCGTCGCGAGAAAGGTGCGGCGGTGTTAGAAACGTACGGAACTCTTGCTCTTGGTCCATATGCAAAAAGGGAAATAGGACAAGCAACTAATCTTTCTCAGTCTCAAAAAGTAGAAGCAATAAAGAATTTGATGAGAGAAGCACGCGTGACTTCCAAGGACGCAGGAACAGCAATTCCTTTTAGTAGTAGCCTCATGTCTCTTATTGATATGCCTGCACTCGATGAAGCAGAGCTTGCTCGTATTGTACCAATTGAAGCGCGTAAATATATCCCTGTTCCAATTAGTGAAGTAGAGTTCGACTGGTGGGTAATACCAAAACAAAACAATCTCCCTACAGAATACGAAAACAACAAACCTCAAACAGAAACAAAAGAAGCCGCCAATTTTGGACGAGTTGATGTATTGATCGTTGCGATACACAAAGAAACAATTGCAAATTACAATGCGATTATTAGTAAATCTGGAATGAAATCCAGTTTCTTTGAGATAGAAGTATTTAGTGCTGTTCGTTCGGTTTTGGAACAAAATCTAGAACCTGTAATGGTCGTTGATATGGGTGCTGGGGCAACAAAGCTTTACATTGTAGAGAGCGGTGTTGTGCGGGGGTCACACATTATTAACCGTGGTTCCCAAGATCTTACATTGTCTGTCGCTCAGTCGCACAATATTTCGGTAGCTCAAGCAGAGGAATTAAAGAGATCAGTTGGTTTGGGGATATCAGAAGACGGAAAAGATCTAAAGACAGTGATTGAGACTGCTCTGTCATATATGTTACTTGAATCAAAACGTATCTTAGAGAGTTACGGCAGAAAGCACAACACGGTTGTATCAAAGGTAGTATTAACCGGAGGCGGGTCTGTATTAAAAGGCTTACTTGGTCATGCACAAAAAGAATTTGGAGATACAAAAGTAGTTCTTGGGGATCCTTTTTCAAAAGTAGAGACTCCAGCGTTTATTAGAGGGGTTTTGACTGAAACTGGTCCCGAATTTGCAGTCGCCCTGGGACTCGCCCTTAGGAAGTTGCAAGAGTACGATAGAGGCTAATTAAATCAACAGAAGTTATCAACTTCTGCTATGAATAGCACCGTATTATAATATATGTGCAGAGTGTAGGAAAAAACACAAAGGCTGTTTGCTATGCTCGCGAACAACACATGAATCCAAATAATTTTCAACAGGCCTCATTTATACCAAAGAAGCCTATTTCGCGTGGAGCAGGAGTGAGGAATGCGCGCCCTTCTAGCGTTGGTGTTTTTTACTCAATCTCAGTGCTTGTTTTTGCTGTGGTTGTGATACTTGCGATAGGCATGTTTGCATATGAAAAGACTTTGGAAAGACAAATAGAAGCACGTCGAGTATTACTCGAAAATCAAAGCGACGCCCTTGAATTAAGTTTTGTTGCAGAGGCAACACAGACGCATGACCAACTGGATGCACTGACCGATATTTTGAAAGGCCACGTTCGAGCTTCAGAATTGTTTACTGTTCTTGGTGCTACTACTTTGAAGAGTGTTCAGTTTACTGGATTTGAATTCATACATAATGAAAATCCAACTATTCAACTGGAAGGAGTTGCTCAGAGTTTTGCATCTCTTGCATTGCAGGCAGACGCATTCAGAGAGAACGAAAAAATAATATCAGTTTCGATCGCAAATATTAATTTGGATGAATCAGGAAATGTTGTGTTTAGTTCGCAGTTAATACTTGATCCGATCGTTGTAGAATACGCAGATCAATTTCGTACAGATATTTAATTATGAAAGCACTTACTCCATTTTTGTTAATAATTCTTTCCCTCGGTCTTTTCTTTATGTATATCGAGCCAACATACTCGGGTGATGTTGCTGTTTTGCAAACACAGCGTGATCAATACGATACAGCTCTTCATACGGCGAAGCGAATTAGTTTTAGAATTGATGAACTCACAACACAGTACAATTCCTTTGCGGTGAGTGACATAGAAAGACTGGAGAAACTATTGCCAGAATCAATTGATGAAATCCGGTTACTTATGGATGTGAATGACATAGCAGTCAGTCGGGGTGTCGCGATTTCAAATATTGCTATTAACGGTGGGGGATCAGGTGAGGATAATGTATCCGGTACGCGTGCTCTCGGAGAAAATCCAGGGTTCGATTCAACTATCCGTGGTAAGACAATTGGCGGATCAATAGAGACAACAGAGATTACATTTAGTGTTACCGCATCGTATTTTGATTTCAATTCGTTTTTGCGAGACCTAGAAAAGAGTTTGAGAATAATTGACGTGACGACTGTTGGTATTAGTGCTGTTGGCGTGGGAAGTACAGATACCGATACTGAAGTTTCAGATATATACGAGTTTAATGTCTCAGTAGATACCTATTGGTTAGAAAGTAAAGAATAGTATGCAAATGTTTAAAGAAAACAAAAAAATATTTATTACCGTACTTGTTGTTTTGTTGGCATTTATTATATATGCATTTTTCTTTAAGAAACCACCAGAAGTTGGTGTATTGCAAACAGATGGATCACTGACGTCTTCGCAGATACCTGGGAGAGATTTGATAATTATTCTACGTAGACTAGAATCAATTAATTTGGATGGCTCTGTTTTTGAAAGCGCTGCATTTAAGAGTTTGACTGATTTCAGTTTACCGTTAGTCAAGGAACCTATTGGACGTGATAATCCGTTCGCTCCTGTCGGAATAGAAGGAGTAGAAGCAGCATCTACATCAGCGAAAACGACAGCAATAGAATCAACGGCAGCGCCTGTAGTGGATCCTGTGGTGGATCTTGGGCCGGGTCCAGCAGCTGAACCAAGCGGGGGATTTGGAATATAATATATGAAATTACTAAACATTTTATCTGAGAAAAAAATAATACCGAAACATTCAATAGCTGATATTGAGGAAGAGATTCAAGCTGCAGGAGGTGATGTCAGAGCCGTCCTGGAAAAAAGAGGTGTCTCAGAAGACGACATTTTAAAAGTTCAAGGTGAATACTATGAACTTCCAATACGCAGCTTAGATGGCATCAAGGTTCCATTTGAAGTACTGAAACATATTCCAGAAGAGTCAGCATTGCATTATAGGTTTGCACCTATAGGAATAAATGACGGTGTACTAGAGATTGGCATTGTCGATCCTGACAATGCAGAAGCACGAGATGTTTTGAACTTTGTTACATCAAAGAGTGGATTGCCGTTCAAGATTTTTCTTATTTCTGAAAAGGATTTTAATAAAGTACTAGAGACTTACAAAGGTCTTTCTGGTGAAGTGACAAAGGCTCTTTCAGAGCTTGAAACAGAGTTGGTTGCAGAAGAGGATGAGCCCGCTGGTGTGACAGAGGGAGAGGATGGGGCAAAAATAGTTGAAGATGCTCCGGTAACAAAAATGGTCGCAACGATACTGCACTATGCTGTAGAAGGTCTGGCATCTGATGTTCATATTGAACACATGGGTGAACAAGTACGAGTTCGTTTTCGTGTGGACGGATTACTTCATGTGAGTTTAATATTGCCTACAAAGGTTCACCGTGCGGTGGTTGCACGTATCAAGATACTTGCAAGTATGCGTTTGGATGAGAAACGAAAGCCTCAAGACGGTAGATTTTCCGCAAAAATCCTCGGAAGAAAGATTGATTTTCGTGTTTCGACCTTCCCTGCTTATTATGGTGAAAAGGTTGTGATGCGTATTTTGGATGCTGAACGTGGGGTACGAACCTTAGACGATATTGGTGTATCAAAAGATCATATGGATGTAATACGCAAGGCCGTAGAGCGACCTCATGGACTTGTTTTGATATCTGGTCCAACAGGATCAGGTAAATCAACAACACTGTATGCCATGCTGCGAGAGCTTGATCATGAGAAGTATAATATATTGTCTCTAGAAGATCCTGTAGAGTTTAACATTCCTGGTATTAGTCAATCACAAGTACATCCAGACATTGGATATACATTCGCCAGCGGTTTGCGTACGACCCTGAGACAGGATCCGGACGTAATAATGGTAGGAGAGATTCGAGACAAAGAGACGGCGAAACTTGCGGTACAAGCCGCTCTTACAGGACACCTTGTTCTTTCAACAATTCACACCAATGATGCTGCTGGTGTTATTCCTCGTTTGATAAACATGGGAGTTGATCCGTTTTTGATTGCGCCAACATTGGTTTTGGCCATTGCACAGAGATTGGTGAGAAAAATATGTGAGGGAAGTGAAAAGAAAATACCTGTAGAAGGAAGTATAAAAGTAATGCTTGAAAAACAGTTCGAAGATTTGCCAGAGCAATTTCGCAAGAAAATACCGAAATTTACTTCTGTTCATGAAGCACAACCAACGAAGGCTTGCCCTTCAGGTGTACGTGGACGTATGGCTGTTATGGAGATGTTTGAGATGGATAAAGATCTAGAGAGTACAATTTTGACAACTCCTACGAATAACGAAATTATGAAAATTTTGAGGAAAAAAGGAATGATTACACTGAAGGAAGATGCAATTATTAAATCAGTCGAAGGAAAGATTTCGTTTGAGGAAGTAAACAAGCTTTAATGTATAATTGATTGTATGAAAGAAGATGCACCA
>NVTD01000048.1 GCA_002401445.1 Candidatus Wolfebacteria bacterium
CGTGCCGAGCCGCTACATCGCGCAGAAGGTGGCCGACCTGGGCGTGCAGCGCATTGAGCTGCAACCGCTGGGCGTGGACACGCGCCTGTTCCACCCGGCACGGCGCTCGCTGCGCTGGCGCGAACAGCTGGACCTGCCGCGTGATGCCCGCGTGCTGCTATACGTCGGCCGCTATGCGCCGGAGAAAAACCTGCACGTGCTCTGCGACGCGGTAGACAAGCTCGACGACGGAAGCGTGCTCGTCACCATCGGCTCGGGCCCGACCCCTCCGCGCGGCAAGAACGTGCGCGCGCTCGCTTATGAAGGCGATGCGCAGCACCTGGCCGCCGCCATGGCCAGTGCCGATGTTTTCGTGCATGCAGGCGATCAGGAAACGTTCGGCCTCGTCGCGTTGGAAGCGATGGCCAGCGGCGTGCCGGTCGTCACGTGCGCAGCGGGCGGCTTGAGCGAGCTGGTGGACGAGCGCGTCGGCTATGCCGTGCCACGTTGCATCGCGGACGATTTTGCCCAGGCGCTCCAGGCGCTGCGCCAACGGGATCCGGTGACGCTCGCGCACGCCGCGCGCCGCCATGCGATGCAGTACGACTGGCGGGCCGTGCTGCCGCAGCTGCTCCACCGCTATCTGGCGCTGCTCGGCCGGCAAGCCGGCACCGCCGCAGCAACGTTCGAACCGGCTAGCGAGCGCGTGCGCGCATTGCGCAGCCGTTAGCCCAGACCACAGTCGCTTAGTTGATCATCATGTCGCGCTATCTCATCCTCGCCATGCACGACGTCACGCCCGCCACCTGGCCCGCGTGCAAGGTGTTGCTCTCTGCGTTGGACGAGGTGGCGCGCGTACCCAAATCGCTGCTGGTCATTCCAAACTTCTATCGCGGCCCGACCGCCCGCAACAGCGAGCGCTTCTGCCGCGTGATGAGCGAATGCCTGGCGGAGGGCGATGAACTTGTGCTGCATGGCTATGCGCACCTCGATGACCAGCCTCCGGGCGGCTTGATCAATCAACTGATCCGCACGCGCTATACCGCCGGTGAAGGCGAGTTCTCGGCGATTCCGCTGGCGGCAGCGCGTGCGCGCATCGAAGCCGGCGCCGCGTGGTTTGCCGCCAACGGCTGGCCGCTGCATGGCTTTGTCGCACCGGCGTGGCTGATGAACCCGGCCACCTGGGAAGCACTCGACGGGCTGCCACTGCGCTACACAACCACGCTGCAGCGCTTTTACCTGCTGCACCCGCGCCGCCCGCTCAAGGCACCGTGTCTGACGTATAGCGTTCGCTCGCCGGCGCGCCGACTGGTGTCCCGGTACTACCTGCGTTGGCTCGCACAGCGGCACGCCGACGCGCCGCTGCTGCGCCTGGGCCTGCATCCGGCCGACGCGGCGCATCCCGACGTCATTCGCCATTGGCAGGAACTGCTTGCCACATGCCTGGAGACGCGCACCCCCGTCACCAAGAACGGCTTTGCGCAGGCCCTGGCGCAAGCCTGGATGGGTGGCCCGGAAACCACCGTCACCGGGCACGCGCAAACGTCGTACTGAGCGCGGGCCTTAGAACAGCCACACCGACAACCCGCCGATCAGCATCCCAAGCCCGGCTCCCGCCAGCACGTCGCTCGGATAGTGCAGGCCGAGCACGATGCGGGAGATGGCGACCATCAGCGTGAACGGCACCAGCGCCAGCGCCATGCGCGGGTAGTACGCTGCCATCACGATGCTGAACGACACCGCATGCAGCGTGTGACCCGATGGAAAACTGAACTGATCGAGCACGCGCCCGCACAGGTGGATCTCTTTGCAGGAAAGATAGGGTCGCGGACGGCACACGCCGCGCTTGAGCACAATGTAGATAACGAGCGAGAGCAGCCCCGTGAGCCCCATCTGCTTGGCACATTCCCAGCCGGCCTCACCGCCCACGACCGGCAGCGCGGCCATCAATGCATACCAGAGCATGCCGTCACCAAGGCGGCTGACACCACGATAGAAGCGCATGGCCGAGGCATTGCCCGCCACGTGGTTGAGCGCCACCGCGAGCTGCCGATCGCGCTCGCGCCAGCGCTTCCAGTCAGGCCAGGCGTGCGTCGCCATGGTAGGCCTCCCCGTTGGTGGCAGCGTCGTGCACGGCAATGAGCGCGGCTTCAAAGCGTTCGAGCACACGCGGCCAATCCAGGCCCAGCGCCGTCAGCCGCGCTGCCTGCCCGAGGCGTTGCCGCAAGCCGGCATCGGTGGCGAGCGCGACGGCCGCCTGCGTGAATGACGCGGTATCACCGACGGGCGCGAGCCAGCCGTTCTCCTGGCTGCGCACGAGCATGCCGGCCGCTGCGGTATCGAACGCGACCACGGGCAAACCGCTGGCCATCGCCTCGACCACCACGTTGCCGAAGGTCTCGGTCAAGCTCGGAAAGAGAAACACGTCAGCCGATGCATAGTGCGCGGCCAGTGCCTCGCCATGCTGCGTTCCACCAAAGATGGCATCGGGACAGTGCCTGCGCAGTGCGTTGCGCTGCGGGCCATCGCCCACCATGACGAGGCGTGCGCGGGGCACGCGCTTGCGCACCGCATGAAACGCATCGAGCGCGACATCGAGGTTCTTTTCCAACGCCAGACGGCCAACCGTGAGCACGACCGGCGTATCGGCATTGGCGCCCCACTGCGCGCGCAATGCGTCGCTGCGGGCTTGTGGCGTGAATTGGTGTGCATCGACGCCGCGTGTGCTGACGGTCAGGCGCGCAAAATCGAGTTCGCTCAACTGCCGCTGCAGTTCGCGCGTGGGGACAAACGTGCGATCGGTACGGTTGTGAAATGCGCGCAGATAGGCGCGCACGAGCGTGACGGCACCTTCCCACGCATAGTGGCGACCGTACTCGTCGAAGCGGGTTCTGAAATCCGACGTCACCGGCAGACCGAGTTGCCGCGCGGCGCGGATGGCTGACCAGCCTAGCGGCCCTTCCGTGGCGACATGCACAAGGTCGGGCCGATAGGCGGCCCACGCGCAAAGCAGGCGCCGGCGCGCGGGCAGCCCCATGCGCAAATCCGGATACAGCGGAATCGGCACGCCAGGAACGCGCAGCGTGTCATCCGCCAGTGCAGACTTGCCGGCGTCGATGGCACGTTGGCGCGGGCGCACCACCATCACGTCATGCCCGCGCGCCTGCAGAAACGCCGCGGTGCGCGCGGCAGTGAGCGACACGCCGTTGAGTTCCGGCGGCCAGGTTTCGGTCACATAAGCGATGCGCATGCGCCGATCAACCCTTGTGCTCGTCGCGGCTGTGCGAAGGGCCGCCCGTCTGGCCTCGCTTGTGGGCAAGGTCATCTGCGCTGCGATTGGCGACTTGGCGATCGCTGTCGTCGCGATTGGCCGCATGGCGTTCGCGCACGACGCGCTCCACGCCCGGGGTGTTGTGCAGATCGGTGTCGAGCTGACCGCTTTCGATGTCGCGCGCGGCCTGCTCGACATCGCTGCGCGGGGCGGAACGTTGCTCTTCAAGGTGCTGGTCGCGCTCGTGCGGCAGCCGATCTGCCGAGCCCGACTCCGGCTTGCCTTGCTCCGGCTTGCCGAGCATCTTGTCGATGTTTTCAGCGTTTCGGCCCGCGCCTGGCGCACGCGGCGGTGTCATGCCTGCCGGCCGTTCGCCGCGCTGATGCGGGCCCCGTAAGGTGGGGCGTAGTCGGTTCATGGCGCCCTCCTGCGGACGTGATCTGGTTGCCTTGCGCACCGCAACCGACGTGCCCACAGCGCACGCTCACATCATGCAAGGGACAAGACCTGCACCGCTGCTGCACAACCACGCGGTGCAGACGGTGCGGATTAACCATGCATGTGCCGGCGTCGCGGCGTGATCATTGCGTAAGGGTTACATGCGCGCTTGTAACGCTTGCTGCGCCAGGTGATTGAGAGGCAATCAGCGGGGGCGGTGCACGCGTTCCAGGCGCCGTGTGGAACGGCCGCGCAGTCGGTCCAGCAGCCGCTGCGACACGCCGGCCGGCGCATCGGTGGTGCCGAGCAGCGTACCAAGCGGGCGCAGTCGGTCGACGTGATCACACACCACCTTGATCATCGCCGTGATCGATGTCCCAAGCAGCAAGCCCCACAGGCCCCACAGCCAGCCCCACAGCAGCAGGCCGATGTAGACCACACACGGGTCGAGCTTGGACGCCCGGCTCTGCAGCCACGTCACGAGCAGCGTGCCGACCAGCGTGGCCAGCAGCAGCGTAACGCCTGCCACGACAAGCGCATCCGACCACGCGCCCATCTGCAGGTATGCGCCAATGCCGCTGGCCACGGCAATCACCACCGAACCGAGATACGGCACGAAATGCAGCACAGCGGTCGCCAGACCCCAGACCGCCGCGTCTTCCATGCCGAGCAGCACAAAGGCCACCGTGGTCAGTACGCCCAGCATGATGTTGGTGGCAAACAGCACCAGCAGCGAATACTGAATCTGCGTGCCGATCACCGCCATCATGCGCACCGCGCGCTTCTTCTCGTTCAAGGTGTTGCCCACTGCACGCACCCATTTGCGCTTGAGTGCCTGGCCCGAAGCGAGCAGGAAGTAGACGAGAAACGAGACCACGACGAGTTGCCCGGCCAGCGCGAAGAGGTTGGCGGAGCCTGTCCATAGAAACTCGCGCAGCGGCAGCACCGGCTGCGCGGAAGCCGGGGTCGCGGGCGAACGCTTGGCAGGTGCTGGTGCCGGCTTGCCCTGCATGCCTTCGGCGGCATGCTCGAGCGCGACGGTCACATCGCGCATCTTGCCGAACGCGCCGCCCATGTGCCCGCGCATACCGTCGACGGCTTGGGCCATGCGCTCCGCCGCAACGGGCAACCGGTCCGCCATGGCCGACACGCCGTCTTGCATTCCGAAGACCAGCATCGCACCGGCAATCCACAAGCCCAGCACCACGATGCCCGCGGCTATGGGGCGCGGGACATAGCAGCGCCGCAGCCACACCACAACCGGGTTCAACGCAAACGCGAGCACCACACCCAGCGTAACCGGCACCAGGAACGCTCGCGCCCACTGCAGAAACACCAACGTGCCGCCAATGGCCACCAGCACCATCGCCACGCGCCAAGCCGGCTGCCGCAGCCCGTCGAGCAGGCTACCGTGCAAGGGTTCCAGCGGCGTGGTGGGTGGAGTCGGTTCGGCTGGCATGGCAGAGAATGCGGTTCTCCGTTCTCTGCGCAAAAGTCGTGCCCTGGCGGGCTATGACACGGAAGCAGCAGGCATCGCCAGCATCCGCAACGTACGCACCAGATCGTACGGCGACACAGGCTTGATCAGGTGTTCCTGAAAACCGGTGGCCAGCGCCTGAGCGCGATCGTGCGGCTGCGCAAATGCGGTCAGCGCGATGGCGGCCATCGGCGTCGCGCCGGTGGGCAGGTGTTCGTGTTCCCAAGCACGAATTCTCTGCAGGATCGCGTAGCCGTCTTCATCGGGCAGCGCGATGTCGCACACCACGGCCTGCGGGCGGCCTGCTTCACCCCGTGCGCCCCAGAGGTCGAGCAGCGCCATCGTCTCGTGCCCGGAGCCCACGCTGCCGACCTCCGCACCGACCTGCGTGAGCAATGTCGCCAGCGCGTCGCGCGCATCCTGCTGGTCGTCAACCAGCAGCACGCGCAGGCCCGCCAGTGAAGGCAGTGGCCCGCTGCGTTCGGGGTCTTCGGCCAGCGGCGTGATCAGATCGGCGCCGGCATGCAGCGGCAGGTACACGGTAAAGGCAGCGCCATGCTGGTCGCCCTCACTGCGCGCATACACGCGCCCGCCGTGCAACTCGGTCAGGCGCTTGACCAACGCGAGCCCAAGCCCCAGTCCACCCGTGCGCCGCGTGTGCGCGCCGTCGGCCTGGCGGAATGGATCAAACAGATACGGCAAGAACGCCGGCGCAATCCCGCGGCCGTTATCGCGCACGACAATGCGCGCCACCTCGCCCAACAGATCGGCCGACAGCCAGACATCACCGCCTTCCTGCGTGAACTTGATGGCGTTGGTCAGCAGGTTCCACACGATCTGCTCGACACGATCGGCATCGCCGTCAATTTCGTGATCGTCCAGGTCGATGGTGATGTGCAGGGCGATGTGGCGTTCGGCGGCCAACGCGTGCACGCTGTTGAGCGCGCGTTCCAGCGCCGTGCGCAGCACGAACGGTTCACGCGTCAACCGCAGCTTGCCGCTCATCACGCGTGTGGCGTCCAGCAGGTCTTCGATCAGGCGTACCTGCTGCTCGACGCCCGTCTTGATGCCCGCGAGCGCACGCTGCATGAGCGGCGCACCGCCGGCGATCTGGCTCTCCAATACATACGCCCAGTTCTGGATGCCATTGAGCGGCGAACGCAGCTCGTGCGACACCACCGCCAGGAACTGATCGCGCGCCCGCGCCGCGGCTTCTGCCTGCGCACGCGCGGCTTGTTCGCGCAGCAGCAGCGCATCGCGCTCGCGCTCGGCCTCGGTGCGTTCGGTCACGTCGTAAATGATGAGCAGCGCCGATTCCATCGCGCCGTTGCGATCCGCTTCCGGAATCACGCGCGCGTTGTAGTGCGCAATGCGCGGTCGTCCGTCGAACACGTCCAGATGCAAGGCAAGCGTCTGTTCTGCGCCCAGGGCGAACGCGTGGCGGGCGGCGTCCTCCAGCGGGCGCGTGACCTCGGCGGCAAGCGGCGATGCCGTCAGCGTCTTGCCAATCATCACGGCAGGCGTCACGCCAAAGGCTTCGGTGACCGCGCGGTTGACATACATGCAGCGCAGTTCGCGATCGAGCCGCGCGATCACGTCGGGCGCGTTCTCGACCAGCGTGACGAATTCGCGCTGATGGCGAAAGCGCTCGTGCTCGGCCTCCTTGCGCTCGGTGATGTCTTCCACCACGCAGACGAGCGCCTGTACCCTGCCGTCCGGCCCATGCTGCGGCGAGTACGCGGCGTGCACGAAGCGACGGCCAACATCGGCCCGATACTGCAATTCCATTTCAAACTCGACGCGCTGCCCCGCGAATGCGTCGTTCAGGTGCGACAGGACACGGGCATACGCTGCTTCACCCATCAGGTCGCGCAAATGGCGGCCCAGCACGTCTTCGTGCCGAAAGCCCAAGCGCTGCGCGTAGGCGCGGTTGGCAAAACGCACGCGGTGCTCGGGGTCGATCTGCACGAGCGGAAACGGCACGCTTTCAGTCAGCCATTGCAACTGGAATTCCGACTCGGTGAGTGCGGCCAGGGTCTGCTGGCCCTGCGTCACGTCTTCGACCACGCCCACGGCATGGGCGGACGCACCGTCGAGGCGTGGCAGGAGGTAGCCGCGTTCGCGAACGCGGTATTCGCGCGTTTGGCCGTCGTCGGTGCCGAGCCAGCGGTATTCGAGGGCAAACTCCTGCCCCCGCGCTAGGCCCTCCCAGGCGGCACGCAGCGCGATATGGTCATCCGGATGCACATGGACGAGCCAGCGGTCACGGATACCGCACAAAGAATCGGGCTGCACGCCCCACGTCTGCGCCCCGGCGCTCACGTGCAGACGCGTTCCCGTCAACGGATCGTCTACCCAGAACACATCAACCTGCTTCTTGGCGGCCGGTGCAGCATGCGTCTCGCGCGCTGCGCGCACGGGTGCCGACCAGCCCGTTACGGATTCACTCATTGCGCCCTTCGCTAGCAGTTTTCATTCCCGGGGCCGCCGCGAAAAAAATGCGGTGCCGCAGCACCGCATCATAGGGCGTGAAGCGAAGTTACTGCGAGGGCAATTCAGAAGCCGTCTGCGAGGCACCGTTGGCCTGGGCCACCAACACGCGAATCGCGTTCGGCGTCACCGCACCGACGCCCCCGGCCGGCAGCGTGGTGATCAGCCAGTCGGCGTTGTTGGCCAGGCTGAACGGTTGCGAGGTGAAGATGATGTTCTTCGTCCCGGCTGTCGCCACCCGCACTTGGTACGTGCCGCCATCGACGTAGATCGAATCCTGCGTGCTGGCCGGCGACGCGCCGCCATAAGCGGCACCGCTCATGGTCGGCGCAATGGCCGAAAGATCCACGTTCGGCGCGGTCACGTAGACGTCGACGTTGGGGGCGTTGTACGAGGCGTTGAAGGTGCGCACGCGCGCCTTGTCTGACAGGATCGACTTGTTATACGGATCATCAATGAGCGCCAGGCTCGTGGCCGAGCCGTTGGAGCCCACGATGGCCAGCGCCGTATAGCGGTGGCCATTTGCCGGCGTGAAGCCGGTGGAGGCCAGCGGCGTACTGCTGCCCGCGTTTGACACCGTGGCCGTGCTGGCCGTCGCGTCAATACCGAAGTAGTTGCTGACGTTCTTGAAACCAACATTGGTGATCTTCGTGGTGCCGTTCACACCAAAGTCCACGTTGCCGATGAACGGGTTGGCGTGCACCGTGCGGTATTGCGGCGAGCTGGTGCCAATGATCTGCCCGATGTCGTTGTCACCGCCGCCGCATCCGGCAAGCACACCCAACGAACCCAGCGCCAGCACGGCGACGATCTTCCTGATCTGTATCTTCATCTTGCACCTCGGAGGGAGAGTCCTGTCATGAACCGGGCCGCATGCATCGCACGCCCATGTACGTTGTTGTCGACTTGTGGAGCCGAAGATAGCCACGCGCGTGCAGCGTGCCTATCGAACTGGTTCCGATCGTTTTGTCGGAAGCGTCCGACACACGAAGCGACGTTCCCTCATTGAGCATGGGGCGTGCCCATCGCGGTTGAATATCCGCTCGAATGCGGTGCCTGCGCCTGGGTACGGATGCGGATCGCTATACTTGCGCGAACCGTTTTGTCTTCGTGCCCACACACGCTCCGCATGTTCGAACCGCGCCCGGCAGACGCCGTGCCCCTTCCCGATAACGCCGCTTCCGAGGCTGATCTGCAGGCTTTCGCGCAGGAGCGTGAACGCGTGCAGGCGTGGCTCGCTGCGCGCGCTTCCGGCGCCCGTGCGGTGAGTGCTTCCACGCTGTCGCAGTACCGCGTGGAAGCCGAGCGCGTGTGCTGGTACGCGCGCACGTTCGGTAAGCCGATCGCAAGCTGGAAACGCGACGACGCGTCGGCCTATCTGCGCTTTTTGCAAGAACCGCCTGCATGGGCGATCAGTGCGCGCGGCATTGAACGCGACGATGCCAACTGGACGCCGCTGCGCGGCCGGCTCTCGGCACGTTCCGCACGACAGAGCAGCATCATCGCGGCGAACCTCTGCGGCTGGCTGCTGCGCACGGGCTATCTGCGCGCGAACCCGTTTCTCGATGACGATGCGATCGTCATTACCGTACCGGCGCCAAGCGCGCCCGCACCGAGGTCGGTCGCAACGTCCGAACCGGACACCGCGCTTGGCGCCTCCGATATGGCATTGATGATCGATGCCGTGCGCGCGCGTGTCGCGCTTGGCCGTGAAGCGCGCTTGCGCCAGGCGCGCGACCACTTCCTCGCCGTGCTGCTCGCGCAGGCGAGCATGCGGGTATCGGAGCTGGTAAGCGCACGGATGGGAGACGTGGCGCTGCACGCCGTGCCGGCCGCGCGCGTGACATCCGACGCGCTGCTGCCGGCGTCGGTCTGGCTGCTGGCAGTCGGCACAGGCCGCTCGCAGCGCTGGCTGCCATGCGATGCGCTGATGCCTGCGCTGCGCGAGTACCGCGCGGCCTTTGGCCTCTCGCCGTTGCCGCTGCCGAACGAAGCCACGCCGCTGCTGCTGTCGGTGCGCAAGCGCTCGCCGCGACGTGCAGACGGCACCATCATCGACTCCCCCGCCCTGCGTCGCGACTTCGGCGAGCGCAAGGGCATCGGCTCACGCTCGCAACTGCTGCTCATCGTCAAGGCCATGCTTGGCGAAGCCGCTGAATACGCTCGCGCCATCGGTCGCGCCGACGCAGCTGTGCGCCTCGCGAATGCCTCGCTGCGTAGCGTGCGCGGTGCCCATTTACGCGAGCGGCTTGCCACCGGTGAGCCGGCTGCCGACGTTGCCCACGCGCTCGGCCTTGCTGCCCTGCCGAGCGTCGCCGTGCGTGCGCGCGAAGCCGATCTGGCCGCCAGCATTACCGACGCAGCCCGCAAACTGGCCGTGCCGTCCGCCTGACATTCCTCCACACATCGCGCAGAAACGGGTACGCACCGCCTGCGTGAGTGCCGTATCAACGCATTGTCGAAACCAATTGTCGCCGCGATTTGCGCGACAGTTGTCACTTACCTCGTCCGCAGAATCGGGTACGCTCACTTGCCGAAACGGCGACAATGGTACGCAGCAACGGGTACGCCCGGCGCTGCAATCGCACGCAGAAATGGGTACGCTTTGGCGCAAATGCTCCAAAAAAAAACGCGGACCCAAAAGTCCGCGTTCGCTGTGGATCGCGTGGAGCCCCTGGCGCTCAGTGCCCGCCAGACAGATAGAAAAAGCGGAATAGGAACACCGCCGAGATGATCCACACGATGACCGGCACCTCGCGCATGCGGCCGGTGAACAGCTTCAGACCCGCGTAGGTGATGAAACCGAACGCAACGCCGTTGGCGATCGAATACGTGAACGGCATCATCAGCGCCGTCAGCACGGCCGGCACGGCTTCGGTGGTGTCTTCCCAGTTCAGGTCCACCAGCTCGCGACGAGCCATGTCGGCTTCCTTGTTGGCTTCCGCCTCCTGAGTCATGCGAATGATGTCCTCCTCGCTGAGCCCACTGGAAGCCTCGATGCGAATGGACTGCTCCTTACCGGTGCCCTTGTCCACGGCGCGCACATTGAGGATGCCGTTGGCGTCGATGTCGAAGGAGACCTCGATCTGCGGCGTACCGCGCGGCGCGGCCGGCACATCGGTCAACACGAAGTTACCGAGCATGCGGTTGTCCGCGGTGAACTCGCGCTCGCCCTGGTAGACCTTGATGTCCACAGAGGGCTGGTTGTCGCTCGCTGTGGAGAAGATCTGGGACTTGCTGGTCGGGATGGTCGTGTTGCGCTCGACCAACTTGGTCATCACACCGCCCATGGTCTCGATGCCCACGGAGAGCGGCGTCACGTCCAGCAACACCACCTCGTTCACATCGCCCGCCAGGATGCCGCCCTGGATAGCCGCGCCGAGGGCGACGACCTCATCCGGGTTGACGCCCTTGTTGGGCTCGCGCTCGAAGAACTCCTTGACCCGCTCCTGCACCATCGGAATACGGGTCGAACCGCCCACCAAGAGCACATCGTCCACGTCGCTAGGGCTCAGGCCGGCGTCCTTGAGGGCCGCGCGGCAGGGCTCGATGCTGCGTGCCACGAGGTCTTCCACGAGGCTCTCGAACTTGGCTCGAGTGACCGTCACCAACAGGTGCTTGGGCCCGGAGGCGTCGGCACTGATGAAGGGCAGGTTGATATCGGTGGAAGTGGCGCTGGAGAGCTCGCACTTGGCTTTCTCGCAGGCTTCTTTCACGCGCTGTAGGGCCATGGGGTCCTGGCGTACGTCGATGCCCTGCTCCCTGTTGAACTGGTCGGCAACGTACTGGATCAGGATGTTGTCGAAGTCGTCGCCGCCTAGGTGCGTGTCACCGTTGGTGGCCAGCACTTCGAAGACGCCGTCGCCGATCTCGAGCACCGAGATGTCGAAGGTGCCGCCGCCCAGGTCGTAGACCGCGATGCGGCCCTCTTTCTTCTTGTCCAGGCCGTAGGCCAGGGTGGCCGCCGTGGGCTCGTTGATGATGCGCTCGACG
>NVTD01000049.1 GCA_002401445.1 Candidatus Wolfebacteria bacterium
CAGGTGCGCGGCTTCGCCGCCGCAACCGCGCGGGAGGACGTCGCACGCGATGCACGGCTTCTGTCGTTGATCGCCATCGGCGCACGCGGTGACGCCCGCCACATCGACCAGACCCTCGACAGGCTCCAAGACCATGCGCATCTCGGTTCGCATCGATAGCAAGGCCGCGCAGGCGCAGTTGCGCCGCTGGGGCGGCGAGTTCCGCGAGAAGGTGCAGAAGGCGGTCGCGCGCGGCATCGCCGGTGAGGCCGCCGAACTCAAAGAGGACGTGCGCAGCCACGTCGCAGGCCAGATGGCGGTGGTCAAGAAATCCTTCGTTAAGGGTTTCACCGCCAAGGTGCTCGACAAGGATCGGAGTCGGCTGCCCGCGCTCTACGTCGGCTCGCGCATCCCGTGGTCGGGCATCCACGAGCGTGGCGGCGTCATTGGTGGCCGGATGCTGATCCCGCTGCACGGGCGCGTGGGCCGCAAACGCTTCAAGGCGCAGATCGCTGAGCTGATGCGCGGTGGCAATGCCTATTTCATCAAGAACGCCAAGGGGAACATCGTGCTGATGGCCGAAAACATCAAGGAACACGACCGGCCACTGTCGGGCTTCAAGCGCCGCTATCGCAAGGCCGAGGGCGTCAAGCGCCTCAAGCGCGGCGCGGACGTGCCCATCGCCGTGTTGGTGCCCCGGGTGCAGCTCAAGAAGCGCCTAAACGTCGAACGCATCGTCGCCGCTCGCATCCCGCGCCTCTCCGCGCGCATCGAGAAGCAGTTGCGGCTGGTGGACTGAGATGGCGAACCGCATTTCCATCCTCGTCGCGCTCGAAGGAGCCGACGAGGGGCTCAAACGCGCCATCAACAATGCCGAGCGCAGCCTCGGCGGCTTCGGCATCAGTGCCAAGAGCGCCAGCGACAAGGCCGCCGCCGGGGTGGCCGAAGTCAAGGCGGGGATGAACGCCTTCGGCGATCAGGTCGCCAAGGCCAAGACGCAGTTGCTGGCCTTCCTCACCCTCAACTGGGCGGCGGGCAAGGTGCAGGAGATCGTCCAGATCGCCGACGCCTGGAACATGATGTCCGCGCGCCTGAAGCTCGCCACCGCCGGCCAGCGCGAATACACGGTCGCGCAGAAGGAGTTGTTCGCCATCGCGCAGCGCATCGGCGTGCCGATCCAGGAAACCGCCACGCTCTACGGCAAGCTCCAGCAGGCCGTGCGGATGCTGGGTGGCGAGCAGAAGGACGCGCTTTCGCTCACCGAGAGCATCTCGCAGGCGCTGCGCATCTCGGGCGCATCGGCCACCGAGGCGCAGTCCTCCCTGCTGCAGTTCGGGCAGGCGCTGGCCTCGGGCGTGCTGCGCGGCGAGGAATTCAACTCCGTCGTCGAGAACAGCCCGCGTCTGGCCAAGGCGCTCGCCGATGGTCTGAACGTGCCCATCGGACGGCTGAGGAAGCTCGCCGAAGAAGGGCGGCTCACCGCCGACGTTGTGGTCAACGCGCTGATGAGTCAGAAGGACAAGCTGGCCGCCGAGTACGCGCAGTTGCCGGTGACCGTCAGTCAGGCGTTCACGCGCCTGTCGAACGCCTTCGGCCAGTGGATCAGCAAACTTGACGAATCGACCGGCTTCACCAAGAAGCTCGCCGAGGCGCTGACGTGGCTGTCGGAGAACCTGGACACGGTGATGAAGTGGCTGGGGCGCATCGCCGAGGTCGGCCTCGCGGTGCTGGTCTACCGCCTGATCCCGGCGCTGATCATCGCGTGGCAGACGGCGGGGGCGGCAGCGGTGACATCCGCCAGCACCACGGCGGCGGCGTGGGCAACGGCCAACCTGTCGTTGTCGAACGCCATCGCCACGGTCGGCAAGCTGCGCGTGGCCTTCGGCGTGCTGGGCGCGGCCATCATCGGCTGGGAGATTGGGACGTGGCTGTCAGAGAAGTTCGAGATCGTCCGCAAGGCGGGCATCTTCATGGTCGAGGTGCTGATGAAGGGCATCGAGCACCTGCGCTTCCAGTGGGAGGTGTTCGCCGCCATCTTCACATCCGACACCATCGCCGAAGCCACCAAGCGCCACGAGCAGCGGCTCGCGGAGATGAATCGCATCTTCGCCGAGATGTACGCGGACGCCACCGAAGGCGCGAACGCCGCCAAGGGGGCGATGAACACCGCCGCGACCGCTGCCGAGGAGATCGCCAAGCGGCTCGAAGCCGTGCGCCAGGGCACGCAGGAAGCGGTCGGACGCGGCATTGAGGCCGTGCACGCCGCGCTGGAGAAGCTCAAGTCCCGGCTGGGCGAGGTCGAACAGGCCGTCGGCAAGGCCCAAGGCGTGGTCAACGATGCCACCGCCAAGATGGCCGAGGCCTACAAGGGGCTGACGTCCATCGTCGAGGCCAGCCTCGCCCAGCAGGTGCAGGCGGTGAAGAACCGCTACGACCAGGAGAAGGCGGAACTGGATCGCACCCAGCAATCCGAAACCGCCAGGATCACCAAGTCCACGCAGCTGCTCACCGAGGCGCTGACGCAACAGGCGACCCTGCGCCGTCAGGCCACGACCGAGACGCTCGGCCTGATCGATCAGGAAACGCAGGCGCGCAAGGACGCCGCCGCCCGGCAAGGCCAGACCGAGGAGGAGCGCCGCGCCAACGTGCAGCGGGTCGAGAACGACACCTACGTCGGTGTCGTGCCGCTGACGCAGACTGCCAATGTGGGCGACTTCACCATCAAGGGCGCGTCCATCTACACGCAGCTCGTGCCCAGCGCCCAGACCGAGACGCCAATCTCCTTCGTGCCCCCCTACGCCGCAGCAGGTTTGCCGGTGCCGGGCGCGGCATCCGTGAGCTACACGGCCAGCCACGCCTGGAACACCACCCTCAAGTTCAATCTGCCCGGCGGCTGCCTGCCCGGATCGCTGTCCATCGTCACCGACGGCGTCACGATTTTCGACGACGCGGGCCTGCTCAAGACCGCCAGCGGCACGCTGGGCACCATCGACTACGCCAACGGCATCCTGAGCCTGAACTCCGGCTCGATGTCGAACAGCAAGTCCATCACCTACACGCCCGCCGCGTCTTTGCAGCGCGCGCCGCAGAGCTCGGAGATCGCGGTCACGCCGGAGTCGCGCAGCCAGTCTTACGTCGGCACCGTAAACCCGGTGCCGCAGCCCGGCACGCTCTCCATCAGCTACATGGCGCAGGGCCGGTGGTACGTGCTGTCGGATGGCGGCAATGGCTCGCTCAAGGGGCTGGACGCCAGCTACGGCGCGGGCACTTTCAACAAGAACACCGGGGCCTTCGTGGTGACGCTGGGCGCGCTGCCCGACGTCGGCTCGTCCCTGATCCTGACGTGGAATGTGCCGACGCAGGAAACGCAGCAGCCGACCGCCGCCCTGAAGGCGTCGCAGGCCTTGCAGCTCGCCCCGCCCGAAGGCAAGAGCGTGCAGCCGGGAACGCTCACCATCACCTGGCCGCACGAGAGCGGCACCGGCACGCGCACGGCGTACGCCGCCACCTCCGGCACGCTCAGTGGGGCCGCCACCGGCAACCTGAACGTCGCGCAGAACCTCTTGAGCTTCGCACCGAACGTCTTGCCGCCGGTCGGCGCGCTGCTGACGGTGGACTACGTTGCGGGCCCCAAGCAGGAAGACAGCTTCGCGCACCCCTCGCGCGATGGCCAGGGCCACGTGCCGGTGACCGCGACTCTGGGCTCCATCGAGCCGGGTTCGCTGGAGATCGAGTGGAACACCCTGACCGACACGACGGTGCTGGGTGTCTACACGCAACAGCAGATCCAGGCGATGGGACTGGGTTTGTGGAATCTCGTCGATCCCTCGCAGTACGCCCGCGACGATGGCGCAGGCAATGTCCTTCGCTCCGGCGTCGTCATCGGCAGCGTCGACTACGCCACCGGCGCGGTGCAGTTTCAACCCGATGTCACTCTCAAGATTCCACGCCCCGTCTATGGCGCTCAACGCCTCGGCTGGGCTTCGGGCGTGGGCCAGATGTTCCGCCTCAACTACGGCGGCATTAGCTACGTGGACGCGCCGTCGATGTACCCGAACGACGAGTCCGGCTACGTCAAGCTGCGCTACAACAGCGCGGGCTCGACCAGCAACCACAGCGAGACGTTCGCGTTCAGCCCGTCGTTTCGGCTGGTGCCCGGCGTCAACGCGCAGGTGGTGACCGGAACGCTATTGCTGGCCATTGCGGGCAGCCAGCCCTGGGGCGACAACGGTCAGGGAACGCTCCGTGAATTCACGCCCAGCGGCTGGGTCACGCGCGGCAGCATCAACTACCTCTCGGGCGCGGTGACCCTCACCTCGTGGTCGGCGGGCGCGACCAACAGCATCACGCGCGCCAGTTGCGTGACCACTGTGGGCGAGAACATCTCCAGCGAGTACGTGTTCCGCACCGGTGCCGCGCCACTGCGCCCAGGATCGCTCTCCATCCAGTTCGCCCGCGCGGTGGGTGGAACCCAGACCGTGACGGCAGGCATCGACGGCACGATCAGCGCGTCCGGCGTCAGCGGCAATGTCGACTACGACACCGGCCTCGTGCGCGTGCGCTTTGGCACCGTGGTCACGGCGGCGGGCAACGAGACGGAGCCGTGGTTCGACGCCGAGAACGTCCGTCCGGACGGCAAGATCTTCCGGCCCGAGCCGGTGGCGGCATCCAGCCTGCGCTACAGCGCCGTGGCCTACAGCTATTTGCCCCTGGATGCGGCGCTGCTGGGAATCGATCCGGTGCGCCTGCCCAGCGACGGGCGTGTGCCGATCTTCCGGCCCGGCGGCTTTGCGGTGGTCGGCCACACCGGACGCATCACCGCGTCGGTCAGCAACGGCCAGACCATCGATACGGGCCGCGTGCGTCTGTCGCGCGTGCGCGTGGTCGGCCACGACGGCGTGGTGATCCACACCGGCTACATCACCGATCTGGAAGCAGGCACCGTCACCTTCACGAACGTGACCGGCTACAGCCAGCCCGTGACCATCGAGCACCGCATCGAGGACATGGCCGTGGTGCGCGACGTGCAGATCAACGGCGAGATCAGCTTCACGCGCCCGCTGACCCACGCCTATCCGCTGGCCAGCCCCGGCGATCCCGTCTCCGGTAGTTTCGTCTCGAGTGCGCTGGTGGCCGGTGATCTGTTCGCCCGCGTGAACCTCGTGTTCGATCAGAGCACCTGGAACGGCAGCTGGTCGGATGAACTGACCGGCAGCGCCGCGACCGCCACCTTCAACCACACGCAGTACCCGATCACGGTCACCAATCGCGGGGCGCTCACCGAGCGCTGGGTGGTGCGCATGACCAACAGCACCTCGTTCGAGGTCATCGGCGAGAACGTCGGCGTGATCGCCACCGGCAATACCAGCGCCGACTGCGCCCCCAACAACCCCGCGGCCGGCGTGCCGTACTTCCGTCTGCCCGCGCTCGGCTGGGGCAACGGCTGGGCCACCGGCAACGTGCTGCGCTTCAACACCATCGGCAGCCAGTTCCCGGTCTGGGTGGTGCGCACCGTCCAGCAGGGGCCGGAGTCCGTGCCCGACGACCACTTCACGTTGCTGATTCGCGGGGATGTCGACACACCCTGATGGCGTTGGGTGCCCCCTGATCTTTGAACCCTTCTCGCAGGAATTCCTATGACCGACCTGAGCGTCAAATACTTCAGCAGCGGCATGACCGGCGCGCCGCAGATCGCCAACAACTGGGGCGATCTGGTGACGATGCTCGATGCGTGCCTGATCAATGGCTTCGCCCTGAAGGCCATCGACACGTTGACCTTCGCCGACGGCATCGCCACGGCGACCATTTCCTCGGGCCATGCCTATCGGCCCTTTCAGGTGGTCGAAATCGCTGGCGCTGAGCAACCCGAGTACAACGGGCAGTTCCGCGTGCTGACGACGACGATGACCACGTTCACCTACGCGGTAACCGGCACGCCCGTATCGCCCGCCACGACGGCGACGAGTCTCTCGGCCAAGGTCGCCCCGCTGGGATGGGAGAAGCCGTTCTCGTCGACTCACAAGGCCGCCTACCGCAGCAAGAACCCACAGTCACCGCAAAACCTGCTGCTGATCGACAACAGCCTCAAGACACCCAACTACACGACAGGCTGGGCCAAGTGGGCCAACGTCGGCATCGTCGAAGACCTGTCGGACATCGACACCATCGTCGGCGCGCAGGCTCCCTATGATCCGAACAACCCGACGCAGAACTGGAAACAGGTCACCGCCAGCCAGTGGGGTTGGTACAAGTGGTTCCACGCGCGTGGCCCCCAGTACGAGAGCAATGGCGACAGCGGCGGCGGTGGGCGCAACTGGGTGTTAATCGGTGACGACCGCCTGTTCTTCCTCTTCTGCACCAACGCAGCGGGCTACGGCTGGTATGGCCGCAACAGCTACTGCTTTGGCGACCTCATCAGCTTCAAGCCGGGTGACAACTACGCCACGGTGCTGGCTGCCGATGACAACTACTCGGGGATGAGCAACTATTGGAGCTATCCCGGCCAGTTCAGCGGCTACGGGCTGGTCTCGTCCCTGGACTTCACGGGCAAGGTGCTGCTGCGCAACCACACCCAACTCGGCAACCCGGTGCGCTTTGGGCTCACGTCCCTGAACACGAACAACGGCCAGCAGATCTGCGGCCGGGGCCCAACGCCGTTCCCGAATGGGGCCGACTACAGCCTGTGGCTGCTGCCCACTTACGTGCGGCAGGAGGACGGCCATATGCGCGGCATCCTGCCAGGGATGCTGTGGATGCCGCAAGACCGGCCCTACAGCGACCAGACCATCGTGGACAACGTGGTCGGTCAGGCGGGCAAGCGCTTCCTGCTGGTCAGGACGCAGTACAGCTCGGAAGCCGAAGGCGCGCAGATCGCGTTCGACATCACTGGCCCGTGGAGGTAAGCCGTGAGCTATCCGCTGAGCGAAACCTTCGCCACGGCCCCTGCCACCGGATACACCGCAGTCCTGGGCGGGATGTCTGCGACGCATAACAGCACGCAGCAGTCCATCGACATATCGGCCCCGAACAGCCAATCCATCCTGCGCTTCAACGAAACCGCCCACGGCGATTTCTGGTTCGAGGCCGATGTCGAGTTGCTGACCGACCCGAGCGCCCGCAAACACATCGGCCTGTGGATGACCACCGGCAATGGCTCCGAAGGCTACCGGTTCGCCCATCTGGACGGTTCGTGGAGCGTGTCGCGCTGGAACAGCGGCTTCGGTGACGGCGCGGCGGTATCGGGCGGCATCAACGAGGGAGCCAAGCCCGTCGCTGGTGTTGCCGACGTGGCTCCGACCTTCAATGTCGGCCAGCGACTGATCTTGCGCTGCGAGGTGATCGTTGGAGCCTTCGACGCCAATGGTGTGCCGTGGGCGCGGCTGATTCAGTTCAAGGCTGGTGGGGTGCTGATGTTTCAGATTGGCGATGCCGCCTACCGGGGCAAGCTGATCCCGGGCGTGTTTCTCTACGGAGCGACAGCCCGCGTCCACGCCATTGCGGGTGACACGCCGTCTGGTCTGCCCGCGTATCCCGCGACGGTGGCCGTGAACGCCGCCGATGACCTGTTGCCGTTGGCCGGTGGATCGACCTCGGTGCTGCCTGATCCTGCCGCCAACATCGGCGTCAACGCCGACTGCGACCTGATGCGCTTGAACAGTCCCAACTCTGAGCTGTGGAACCGGGGCGGCGGATATGACTGGCACTTCCATTCGATTCCGAACGGTCGCAAGGACATCCACTTCAGTGGCCACGGCTTCATCGCCGGAACTGTCAAGGAGAAGGGCCAGCCCGACCAGCCCCTGGTGCGGCGGGTGCAACTGGTCAGCGAGAACACCCGCGTCCTGGTGGCCGAGACCTGGAGCGACACCACGGGCGCGTACCGGTTCGAGCTGATCGACCTGTCCCAGCGATACACCGTGGTCAGCTACGACTACAAGCAGATGTACCGCGCCGTGATCGCGGACAACCTACGCCCGGAGATGATGCCGTGACCGTTGCCATCACTGTCGAACACAACGAGGCGCGGCTGGCGGGCACCCTGGCATTCCTGGATGCCGGTAGCAACCCGGCGCGTCTGCGCATCTACGGCGGGACGCGACCCGCCACCCCGGCTTCGACGCCAGCGAGCACGATGCTGGTCGAGATCAGGTTGACCAAACCCGCAGGCACGATTGCAGGCGGACTGTTAACGCTGACGCAGCAAGAAGACGGGCTGATCACGGCGACCGGCATCGCCACCTGGGCGCGGCTGGTCAACGGCAACGAGGTGACTGCCCTGGATCTGGACTGCAGCGGCACCGACGGCAGCGGTGACGTGAAGCTGGCCAGCACCAATCTCTATCTGGGTGGCGATGCCCGGATGGTGTCTGCGATCCTGGGGTAGGCCGTGCCTGCCGTTCTCAACGAGGTGACCTTGGTCGCCGCGTTGCCTGCGCCTACCGCCAGCGTGGCGGTCGGCCCACCGCTGGTCGATCTGCTGTTTGACCAACCGGTTGCCACTGATGCCAATTTGGTGTTCGGGGCCAACTACATCGCGCCGCGCGACGATGTGACTGTGCGGGCCACGCTGCCGCTGCCTGTCATCGCGATCAAGTTCATTCCTCCGGCGCGGGCTGAACTGCTGGCCGAGTTGCCGGGGCTCACGGTGCGCTCGCTGGTCTTGCGGCCCAGCGTGCCGTTGAACGTGGGAGCTGGCTCTGGGGCGAGCCTGCCCGGCGTCGTGTTCTCAGGGGACGTCAGGTACTACTCACGCACCCAGCGTCCGACAGTCGGTCAGACCGCACACTCTTGGCAGGTGGCAGCGCAGACGGAAGGTGGTTCGACGCAGGGCCAGCAGGACGCCGCTGCCACGCCCGCAGGCTGGAACAGCTTTTGGCGGCGCACCTTGGCGCAGCCGCAAGGCATCCTGCACAGGTTGCCGCCGGTGCTGTCGACCGCACCAGAGCAGCGCCGCACGGGCCAGCAGCAGGCAACGCGACTGCACGATGTGACGTGGCTCGCCCATCAGGACGGCACGCACCTCGAACTGGCCCGACAAGGTCTGTTCCAGAACGCAGGCCCGATACGGGATGCCACGCGGTTCCGGCATCAGGACGGTGACCGCACTAAGCGCGCGGGGCGGGTGAGCTTCTGGCAGATTGCACGGCTGCTCACCCAGCTCCAGGGAAGTGATTTTCAGAGTGCCAGCCCGTCACTCAAGGGGTGGCGTGGCCGGTATCAGGACGCCGTGCCGCCACCGCCGGGGATCAGCGTCTGGGTGGTTCCACAACCGCCAGCGCCGACACCTTGCTACACGCCGAGCGCGCATCTGCTGTTCGCCGCTTTGGCCCCAGCGGACAGCCACTTGCTGTTCGTTTGTGAAAACCACATCAACCCACCGCCTCCCGATGGGGAGCCGGTGGTCGTTCCTGTTCGGAGGGTGTATTTCGTGATCAACAACGTGACCCTGTACCGCGTGTCCGATGGCGCGCCGGTGCCGGTGTTCAATCTCTCGCTGTCGCTCGATGCCGCATCGTGGGCGTGGGGCTTCGACGCGGTGCTGCCTGCGAAGGCCGAGGCGCTGGTCGCACCGGGCAATGCCTCCGGGCCGGTCGAACTCTTGGCCAGCGTCAACGGCACCACTTTCCGCGTGCTGGCAGAGAGCATCAGCCGCGAGCGCATTTTTGGCAACGCGAGCATCCGCATTTCTGGCCGGGGCCACAACGCCGTGCTGGCTGCACCCTACGCGCCGGTGATGACGTTCTCGAACACCGAGGGTAGAACCGCACGGCAGTTGATGGACGACGTGCTCACGGTCAATGGCATCCCGCTGGGCTGGACGGTCGATTGGGGCTTGACGGACTGGAACGTGCCAGCCGGTGCGTTTGCGCAGCAGGGGACGTGGATCGAGGCGTTGACCGCCATTGCCGGTGCTGCAGGTGGATACCTGATCCCGCACCCATCGGCACAGGCCATTCGCGTGCGTCACCGGTATCCGGCAGCGCCGTGGGACTGGGCTACCGTCACGCCCGACTTCGTGTTGCCCGTCGATGCCGTCGCCCGCGAGTCATTGCGCTGGCTGGAAAAGCCTGCGTACAACCGCGTGTTCGTTTCCGGGCAGGACGTCGGCGTGCTTGGGCAGGTGACCCGAGCCGGGACTGCCGGAGAGGTGCTTGCACCGATGGTCGTCGATCCGCTGATCACCGAGGCTGCGGCCGCACGGCAGCGTGGCATCGCCGTGCTGGCCGACACTGCTCAGCAGATCGAGGTCAGCCTGCGTCTGCCGGTGCTCGCCGAGACCGGGATCATCGAGCCCGGCGCGTTCGTGGAGTACCAGGATGGCAGCGTCACCCGGCTCGGCATCGTCCGCGCGACCCAAGTGGAAGCCGGGATGCCCGAGGTCTGGCAAACGCTGGGGGTGCAGGCCTATGCATAACCTCTACGAGCAGTTTCGCCAACTGATCCCCGACCCGCCGCTGCAGGCGGGCACCGTGATCGACGTCGGCTCCGGGGTGGTGACGGTCGCATTGCCCGGTGGTGGCCGAATCAAGGCGCGGGGCTCTGCGGCCATTGGTCAGAAGGTGTTCGTGCGCGACGACGCCATCGAAGGCATAGCTCCCAGCCTGACGCTGGAAATCATCGAGATCTGAAACCCAACTGATTCAACCCTGAAACCCGCTCTGATGCTCACGCATCGGGCGGGTTTCGCATTTCTGGAGAAAGCCAATGACCGAACCCGAACAACAACAGCCTGCGCTCGTCGAGAACATGCTGCTCTTGCGCCGCGAAGACTTCGACGATCTGCTCGACCGTGCCGCCGAACGTGGTGCCGAGCGTTGTCTCGCCCATCTTGGATTGGAGAACGGCCACGCTGCCCGCGACATCCGGGAGTTGCGCGATCTGCTGGAGGCTTGGCGCGATGCCCGCCGCACGGCTTGGCAGACGACCATCAAGGTGGCCACCACAGGCATCCTGGCCGCGTTGCTGGTCGGTGCCGCCATCAAGCTCAAGCTGATGGGAGGCCCCCAATGATCGAAACACTCCTCGGTGGCCTCCTGGGCGGGGCCTTCCGTCTTGCGCCCGAAATCCTCAAGTGGCTGGACCGCAAGGGCGAACGCGGCCACGAGTTGGCGATGCAGGACAAGGCGCTGGAGTTCGAGAAGTTGCGTGGCGCACAGCGGATGGCAGAGATCGGCGCGAGTGCTGAAGCCGCCTGGAATGTCGGTGCCGTCGATGCGCTGCGCGAGGCCGTCCGCACCCAAGGTGAAAGGACCGGTGTGCGCTGGGCTGACGCGTTGTCGATCAGCGTGCGCCCGGTAATCACCTACTGGTTCATGGCGCTGTACTGTGCGGCCAAGACTGCTGCTTTCGCGGCTGCCGTCACCGCTGGCGCTGGCTGGGGCACCGCGATCCTGCATGCCTGGACGGAAGCCGATCAGGCGCTGTGGGCCGGGGTGCTGAACTTCTGGTTCCTCGGGCGCGTGTTCGACCGGGTGCGCTCGTGACCGGGGTGCCGAAAACGGCCATCGAGCTGGCCAAGCGCTTCGAGGGGTTCCACCGGGTGCCGAGGACCGATCCGGGCCGCGCGCATCC
>NVTD01000050.1 GCA_002401445.1 Candidatus Wolfebacteria bacterium
CACTGACATCCAGTCATTATGGGTGATGCCAAACACCAAGAAAAATGCTGTGAACCCTGAGGCTAAACTTGAGACCACCTCGCCTACCAGATGAGAATACTTCCAGCCAGGTACGTCTTGATGGCGACGCATAAATCCTGAAATGCTAGACATTAATACAACAGAAAAAACAAACACCAGCTGTATCAATTCCTTAATGCTTATATTATTAAAATCCATTTACCTACTTTTTTATAGACGCAAAAAACCCGCCTAAAGCGGGTTCGAAATCGGTAGTGCCTTTTGTCTCACTATGAATATTATGATACCAAAAAAGAACACTTTCGTCAATGCGAAATCAGTTTCTTATGCATGTGTGACGACAAGTCATCTTCCCACTCTTGCAGTATCGCCATTACTCCACCGAGCTTTTCTTGCCAGACTCGATTAAACGATCCAGAGGCAACTCCGCACAGCTTGGCCATTTGATTCTTCTTTAGGCTGGTGGTGCCTTTGCCATTACAATCATCACAAAACCTGTCTCCATGACTGCCTGCTCGGCCTTTCATGATACCAGTACCATTACATGGATTGCATTTGCGATTATTTTTTAAATTTACCAAGGCACATCTTGTCAATGCTAAGAGCCTTATGTCGTCATTACGGCATCGCCACCTATTTTTAATGGCCCACTTTTTTACTTCTCCTGTCAGCTCAATTAACAATTTATCAATAACATCCTCTTCGCCACACCACATCCACCTGGCCAACAAATATGGTCCATCATTAAGTCCTGCTAGTGATGCCATAATTTCATAAGTGCTAAATTCAGATCTTGCTTCATCACAACGCTCTGTGGGAGCGGAATTTGCCGTGAGCCTTAACAAATTACTTTCAAGCCTGCGCATAGACTAAATCTCCAAAATTCAAAATGGTAAGTCGTCACCACACTCATATGCCATATGGCCCTTAGGCGGCATCTGTGCTACTTCACGCTTACCGCTCAGCAAACTCAAATCATCAGCGATAACTTCCGTGAAGAGTTTGGTGGTGCCAGTGGCATCTTCCCACTTGCGTGTTTTTAGATGTCCTTCAACGTAAATCATGTCACCTTTGTTAACGTACTTCTGAGCCACCTCAGCAAGACCACGAAACATGGTGACGCTATGCCACTCAGTGCTTTCTTGGCCTTCGCCTGTGGCCTTATCCTTCCATTTCTTGGACGTTGCCAAGCGCAATTTCGCCACCGTGTCTCCTGATGGCATAGACGAACACTCAGGTCCTGCACCGACATAGCCAAGCAAAGTTACTTTATTCACGCATTTGGGCATTACTTTAACTCCTTAATGTGAAATCGACTGCATTTTTTCCAGATACAATGCTCGCGCTTCGTCTTTGTTCTCAGTCGGTAGCGTTTGCGCGGTAACTCCGAGACGCTCTAGCTCATCTTGGTTGGTACAAGCATCGAGCTCTTTCTTGAACGTGACGAAGGAGGCCTCAACGGCCAAACTGCCAGATACAATTTTTGCTAGCTGTGCCACTCGCGATTCAGGTACTGCGCTTGGTGGTATCTCAGCCACAGCGCCTTTAGTAGGGATATCACGCGCCTCCTCAACAGTGGTGAGCCCGCACAACGCATCAGCAAATGTATCTCTGAGTGCAAAGCCACGTGCTCGCAGCTGTAACATGCGCTTTGGGTATTGCGTCCATGGCCCTGGTTTTTTGGCCAAACCAGCTCTTACTGCATCCTTAGTACGGGTTCGACCCAGATACGTCCGATAATTACCTATAACGGATAGCCCCCTAACTAATTTACAACCTTAGTCGTTTTTTTAAGAAAATTACAGACAGTATTCACGTATTTTTCCGTTTCTTCTATAAATGGCATATGTGAAGAGTTTCTAAACAACACAAGTTCTGCATTTTTTAGCCTATCTCTTGCGATACAGGCTAGCTCAGGAGTGATCTCATCATATTTTCCATGAACTAGTAACACAGGAATATTTAACTTGTGTAACTCATCCATTCGATTGTAATCACGAATATTACCAGTACAGTTAAAGAAATACTTGCCAAATATAGTGCCAAAAACATCCTCTGCAATATTTTCCATTGAAAATTTAACACTATCTGGCCAGGTTTCATTCCTACATATATGCCTATACATAAGTAGGGTGATTGCTGCCTGATACTCTGGGTGTTGTGTTGTACCATCGGCTTCACGCATTGACATCATAGCAAATGTTTCTTCACCTAGGGCCATTTTATAGCGCTCAAATCCTCGTTGCATGATGGATAAATCGAATGCCGTATTAGCCGCAATAAATGTTTTAACATTGGAAGTGTATTCAAAACAATACTCTAACCCCAGAACCCCGCCCCAGGACTGTCCTAATAAATGGACCTCTCCTAAATTTAATGTTTTTCTTACGGTCTCTACTTCTTTAACAAAACGTTCAATTGTCCATAATGTCTCATTATTTGGTGTGTCTGATTCACCACAACCCAGCTGATCCCATGTAACAACTTTGTAACCATGTTCCGCAAAAACTGAATGGCTGTCACGCAAATAATTACAGGGGCAACCGGGGCCTCCGTGTAATAATAGCAATACATTATCACCCTCACCAATAGTATAAGTCATAACATTATGGCCAGATACTGCAACTTTTTCTCTACGCACGATTTTTCCTTACGTTATAATGAAATACCTATTATTACTCTGTACCCATTAAGTATAGTTTATAAGGGACAATATCTTTGAAACCAAATTTCTTGAATATATGTACAGACATTGGCGAAGCCTGTAATGTAGTATATTCATAATTCATCGCTATCGTATCATTTATCATCTTTTCAACTAATGCTGATAGAATCCCTTTGTTTCTAAAATTTTCTAGCGTGGCACAATTATAAATTCCGGCAGAATGACTACCTTTAAATAAAGTAGATGACGCAACGATTTTATTATCTATACTAGCAGTATAGTGAATCGGTGGATTCTCTGATTCGTTAAGAAATTTAAATATCCGTAGATATTTTTGAGCACTAATTTCTGACATATGAAACGATGACTGAATAGGATAAATCCAGCTTCTTAGTTGTTCCACATTAGATACCACATCAACTTGAATATTATTTGATTCTGATATTGATTCAACTGGCGTTTTCAGGATCATGCCTGAGACATCACCAAACAAGGTAAAGTCTTTTTGTTCTAAAATCTTCTCCAAGGCTCGACTATCTGATGAAGAATCAACCCACCAACAAAATGATAACCCTTTTTCCTTATAGAAAGAGATTTTTGACTGAATTGCTAAATCAATTTTATTATCAGAAAGGCTTGAAGATAATATGGCATTAAACAGTGGATCATTTATGTCGGTAACAGTGTATTGCACGTCACAATCATCATGAAAATGATAGTTTGCATCAACAGAAAGCACTTGATTCCAAAATGAATTTAAATTTTCTTTAACTAATTCAGATTTATTCATAAAATTATAATTCCCACTCCCAAATAATTCATATCTATCGTCACGCTGCTTCCATAATCTTTCTCTTATTGAGATACTTATAAAAGCAGGCACGGCTTATATTAAATACTTTGCATATCTCTGCTACAGTATTGTCTGCTTTATCATACATCTCAAACATCCTGTCGATTTGTCGCTTATCTAAGAGTGGTGGTCTCCCCCCCTTCCTGCCGCGAGCACGTGCAGCTTTTAAGCCAGCTTTGGTACGCTCAAGGATTAAATCACGCTCAAACTCTGCGAGTGCGCTGAAAATATGAAAAATAAGCTTCCCGCCACTTGTAGTGGTATCAATATTTTCTTGTAAGCTTTTAAAACCAATTTTTCTTTCAGTAAGATCTTTAATTGTTTGGATTAAGTGCTGTAAGGATCGGCCAAGGCGATCGAGTTTCCATACAACAAGTGTGTCACTCTCCCGCAAATAGGAAAGAGCTTCATCAAGTCCAGGGCGATCGGTTTTTGCGCCACTGGCAATATCTGAAAAGATCTCCTCACAGCCGGCACTTTTAAGTGCATCTTGCTGCATAGCCAAGTGCTGGTCATGAGTGCTTACTCGACAATAGCCAACTTTCATACTGACTCCAAAGTTAGTTTTGCAGGTGGAATTGTACACTAAGCCGTACTATATGCAATCTTTGATTGACAATGAAAGGTAGATGGGTTTAGATGCACCATAATCAACGATTTTAGGCCGTCTCATGCAAGAATCGCTGATGTTTACTTAACGAGGGTTTTGGAGACACCGATAGTAAGTTACATGGATGTATATATTTGGAGCACATTCATGACATCAATATCCCGCACGGCTTATCCCAGATTAAGATCTAACCAAGTAGTTAGTCCACGTGAACTATCAAATTGGTATTCACCAACCCAAGTTGAAGTTGATTTTACCCGACATAACATTAGGGGTGATAATCTAAAGCTTGGTTATTTGGTGCAATTAAAAGTTTGTCAAAAACTAGGCTATTTTTGTAGCATAGACGAAACTCCAGCAGATATTATTAATTATATTCAGGAAATTATGTTTGTACCTGGTAAAATTATAACAACGCCATTATATGGACATAATAGTGCTATGTATCGTCATCGCGATAAAATAAGGGAGCAATTAAGCCTAAAACGGTGGGGTAAATTTAAATCTGGAGGTCTGATAAAAAATTGGGGGCTAGAACATGCAACTAACGTTGCTAAGCAGCAAGCGCACATTAAAAATAGTCCTGCTGATATTATAAATGCTGTTATTGAGAAGTTACGCGAAGATAATTTTGAACTGCCAGCATTTGATGAACTGGATGAGTTAGTAGGGAATGTTAGAGCAAATATTAATGACAACATATTCTTTAATATCCGAGCTGGACTGGACCAAAAGATAATTGAAAGGCTTAAATCTTTACTAGTAAAGAAAAAAGGTAGTGCGACCACCAATTATCAGAGATTGAAAGAGAAAGCTAAAAGCACAACAATAACGCACTTTAGAGAAACGATAAAACATTATCAATGGATCACAGCCCTCGGTGATTTCTCTGAACTATTAGTTAATGTTTCTAAGGTTAAAATTGAACAATTTGCTGAGGAAGCAAGATCTCTCGACGCATATGATTTAAAGGATCATAATGAAGATAAACAACTGGCACTAATAGTTTGCCTTGTATATAGTGCTAAACTTAAAACAATGGATGATTTAGCGCAAATGTACTGTGTCACAATGTCTAAGATCCATAAAAAAGCCAAGGTTAAACTGGCCGGGATAATGGAATCTAGTCAACAACTTGTTCATGACTGCCTTAATCTATTATCAGGCATTACTCAGCACATTGAAAATAACCCATCACCTGATTGTTATAAAAGCGTCGCTGGTATTATTATGAATTATGGAGGCATAGAAAAAGTTAGATCAGACTGTGATCAAGCTATTGCCAATACAAGCAACGATCATATTCCATTATTATGGGAATTTTATAAAAATAACCGTTCCACGGTAATAAGCTTACTGCAAATATTAAATATTCAATCGGCCACACAAAATGATTCATTAATCAAAGCTATGCAGGTAGTTATAAAAAACTCAACACATGATACCGGCACCATTGCTACTGATGGAGATTTAAGTTTTGTTCCAGATAAATGGACAAAACTAATATCTAATGACAAGTCTGAGTCTGGACTGGTTAACCATCGGTACTATGAACTTTGCGTGCTCTCATGCCTTGCTGATGAGCTAAGGTCTGGTGATGTTTATATTAACAATGCAGATTCTTATGGAGATTATCGAAATAATTTACTAAATTGGCAAGACTGCAGTAAACAAGTAGGTGATTACACTAAGGATATCGGATTGCCTGACTCGCCCGATGCACTGATTCAACATCTAAAATATTCTTTGCGTACAAAAGCATCACTGTTGGATAAAATGTTTCCAGACATTGCTGAACTAGAGATAGATGACAAAGGCAGGCCAACACTTAAAAAGTGCAAACCTAACAATAAACCTGCATCCGCCATTAGATTGGCCAACGAAATCAGGTCTCGTATGCCTGAAAGAAATATAATGGATATACTATCGAATTGCCATCATTATACCGATTGGGCGTCAGTGTTTTCACCAATTTCTGGATCCGACCCAAAATTAAAAAATGCAATTGAAAAATATATTTTAACAACATTCACTTATGGTACTTGCATGGGACCAGCTGAAGCAGCTAGACATATCAAAGCGGACATTAGTGAAAAAACATTGTCAAAAATAAACCATAGGCACGTATTGCCAAAAACACAGGATATTGCAATTGCACGAATAATTAATCAATATATCCAATTTGGGATAATTAAAGCATGGGGTGACGGTAAATCTGTTGCGGCTGATGGCACAATGGAATCATTACGTGAAGACAGTCTTATCGCAGAATTTCATATTCGTTATCACCAAAAAGGTGGCATAGCATATCACCACATATCAAATAACTATATTGCTATATTTTCAACATTTATACCTTGCGGAGTATGGGAAGCTGTCCATATTTTAGAAGGGCTGTTAAAGAACAAATCCGATCTGACTCCTGATGTAATTCACGCTGATACACAAGGCCAATCCACAGTTGTTTTCGCATTGTCATACCTGCTAGGTATAAAGTTAATGCCACGCATACGTAACTGGAAGGATCTTACAATGTACAAGTACGATTCACGAGTAAAATATAAAAACATCGATCCTTTGTTTAGCGGTAAAATAAAATGGGAGCTGATTCGCACTCACTGGAAAGATATGATGCAAGCTGTACTGTCTGTGAAAAATGGGGTGATTTCTTCACCGTTGCTATTACGGAAATTAACAAATTACAGTAGAAAAAATAGATTATTTAAGGCCCTTCGTGAATTAGGTAAAGTGATGAGGACTCTTTATTTGCTAGATTATATTTCTGACGTTACTCTTAGAGAAAAAGTGACAGAAACCACAAATAAAGTAGAATCATATAATAATTTAAGTGATTGGGCATCATTTGGTGCAAAGCATCTGGTTGCAAGCAATGATCCTGATGAAATGGAAAAGGCGGTCAAGTATAACGATCTAGTCACAAACAGTGTTATGCTGCAGAATGTCATTGATATGACAAACATTATCAATGAACTAAAAAATGAAGGAATGGAAATTTCAATAAACGATATATCATATTTGAGCCCGTATATTACGGAGCATATTAAACGTTTTGGTGATTATATTATTGACCTTAGTAATATTCCAAGACGAATACCGTCATATGAAATGGATATAGCATGGGCCGCATAGCGATATTGGTTAGTTAAATATCCGTTATAGGTAATTATCGGACGTATCTGGGTCGAACCCGTAGTACTGTACTCAACTGTATGGGCTGGCTCGCCTTGGCGCTTGACTACACATTGTGCATTATCATCACCGATTGTTTCTTTGATCCACTCAAATTCCGGGTGTTGTTTAACCAGAGCCAGCATAGCGTCGCCCCACAAGGCTGGGCGGCTATTGATGACACTAATGTTTTGTAGCGCCTGCATCGGCTTTAAGCCAAGTTCTGCTCCCATTTGTAGTGCCACCATGATGTCAGGCACTCGGCCTTGATAGGTTTTAGGCACGAAGCTTGATGCTGCTAAAAGCTCACAATATCTAGTTGCTTCTTCAAATGTGCGTGGATTACCTAAAAACCCGCTATTTCCTTGACCACTTGTAATAACCTGCTCCATATCCTTCCCTCTATGTTCTAAATGTGCGACTGATATTTGTCTTAGCATATTGTTGCCAAAGTGCTGGATGCTCTTGTTTCATTTGCTTTTCATCAAGCCTGGTGCGCTCGCTGCTTTTCCATGTCACCACTATTTCACCGTTATCATTAATCGCCCCTTGATTTTCACCGAGCCATTTTTTTATATCTTGCTCATACTGCTTTTTATCTTTTTCGAAAAAATTCAACTTTTTTTTCAACGCCTTCAAGTCAGACACCTTGGCCTCTATTTCAGGCGATAAAGGCAGATACTCTCCATTGTCTTGTGGAAACATTTTCATTACATCCTCTTGAGTGACAGGTGCAGGCGCTATCCCTGCTAAAACATTTTCTTTCCAGAATCGTCCAGCTGCAGCAATAATTCCTGAGATTAATTTTTCATCACGCTTGATGTGATAAATTTTTAGATCCCAGCCACCAAATAGCACAGCCACATCAGCCTCTTGGTTCCCAGTGACGGCTAGATAGTGCTGCACCTGGCAGATATAGTGCAGCGGTATTTGATCCGTTCCAGCCTCGCCCCATTTTTTGCGGGAAAACTCCATGGCGAACTTAATTTCTAATATTTTTGACTGGCCCTTCACCTTGCGATCTATGTGAGCTAAGAGATAGGGGTGATCTGGATGGCGCAGCGTCTCTGTGATCTCGTGAACTTTATTGCCACTAACATCTTCATACCACCTTGCAATTAGAGGCTCTAGCCTGTTGCCAGCTTCAATCACCGGGTTATCGACGTCATAGGAGCTGCTGATTTTGCCGGTCTTCTCCAGCCATAACTCGTAAGCAGTGATCCACGGCGAAAGGCCAAAGAGAGCCGCGATGTCACTGCCACCAAGGCCAGACTGCCTGGTTATGCGCTGTTGCTCAGTTAACATAACAATCCTCAGTGCAGCGTTGTCGATGAGGAGAAACCCTGCTCATCAAATAATGAACTATCTCCTTGTATGACTGGTGACAAGTAGCGACTATCTTGCTGCCAATTACAGGTAATTAAGCCATGCTTAACCAGCAGTGACAGGAGGCGTTGTACTTGAGAAGTTTTTAAAAACTCCGGATCAATGCTAGCTCTGTCATCAAAGGCCTCCATCCGCTTCAGCATGAAAAATAATAACCAGCTGCCCGCAGTAAGCTCAGCACTCTGACTAGAGCAAAGTTTTACTAGCTCAAAATATTCATCTTCCGATATATGCAACGAGGGCTTGTTGTGTTTTGCTTTAAGCATTCACTATCTCCTTGCTATGACTTTTGCGCTCCACAAAACCAGAGTCCAGCTGTTTATCCCAGTAACCCAGTTGCCTCCTGTTGTCATCAGTGAAAATAATGTGAGAACCAACTCGCTCTGAAAACAGCACGCCATCACAGGGTTCAATCTGCCTAAGAAACAGGTTAAACGCTTGATAGTTCATAAGCTCACCGCCAAGCGACCAAGCTTGCTCATGCAGGCTCTGTAGGCGGCTTCATTCTCAGCGGAAGAAAAGGTTTTTTCTTTTTTTGCCAACAACTTGTGCTCTGGTATTTGTAGTTTTGCACCACGCATCACCTGCCCTACCCTGCTGTTATACGCCTCGTGGAACATCGGCTTAGACCGCTGCTCACGACTGTTTCGTAGTTGCCAAGACCCTACATCCTGGTAAGCATGATAGACCGCTGGATGACTCCAGCTAAGCTCACCAAAGTTACCCGCATTCAGGCATGCTTCTCGGTAAGCCGCGCTCTCAGATGGCAGTCCAAATTCTTCTGGCGTCACTTCACACATGGCACGAAACTCAGGTAAATTCGGCGGCCATTTGTTTCCTGCTCGACATTTCGCTAAACCACGCTCCAGATCAACTTCACTCAATCCAGCTAAACCTAACCCCCACTCATGTGCATCCAGTTGCACCAAAAACCGCTTAATGTCGGAATTGCTCGTTTTGTACAACATGTCCCAGGAACTCTTGTAAATCGACCTCAGGCGCATAAAAATTTTCTCCACCACTTCCCTCGGTAAGCACGACGTCCTCTCGGGCGGAGCTTCTGATGAGGTTTTCGGCCATGATTTCTGCAACGCTTTTGCCACAGTCTCGATTTGCTGAATTTGTGCCATACTCCCTACTCCCTGGATTTTTTGTTTGAATTTCGTCATCCCATCGCTCGCCATATAAATACGTCGCAGGGTTCATGACGAAGCCTGCCAGCCACTTCGAGCAATTTAGTTTTCTGTGATTCACATCAGCAATCAGCTCGTCAGCCATCTTGTCCAAATTATTCTTTTCCCAAAGCTGTAGGCATTTTTTCTTGCCGACCTTGTAACCTTCCGGCCACGCAGCCCAAAACTCAGAGAAGCGTTCGCTGGTACGCTTGGTTTTTTGTCTTGGCTCTGGGGAATGTTGCGAAGCAAAAACTTGGGGAGAAGAGATCAACGCGTGCACGCATGCAGGGTTTTTGTTTTTATTATTTATATTATTATTAATATATTTATTATTAGAGTCCGATTTACCGTTGACGGGTTTACGGTCAACGGTAAATCCATCAACGGTGGCACTATCCTGGCTGCCCTCAACGACATGAACAATAATGTCATTATTCGCTTGATTAGCAGTAGTTTTGATCACTTCCCGAATAGTAAAACTGCACCGTGAAAATTCACCTCTATGGCCTCTTAATTGCTTTTTTTCCAGGTATCCATACTCCCCTAATTCGGCCAATATTTTTTTGATGGATGTCTTGCCATTACTGTGAGATTTGGCCAGCTCGTGTAACGAAACCTCCCAGTCATCGGGCTTGCTCAGAAGATAAGTTAAAAGACCTACACAGGCGAAAGACAGGCGCGGATCATTGACAGCTTCTTTGTCAATTTGTACAAACGGTTTATTTGTTCTTGAGTCCACGCGAATGATCATTTCTTGCCTCTTTGCAGCACATTGATTCTTGCAATGTGAATTAACTGTGATGAAAATTTAAACAGTAATTGCAGTTGCAATCAACACACAACCCATATTAAAATCATGCTTATTTTCCATGGATATTTTAATTGTGTTTTCAAACATAGACGTTGGTAGTGGACTTATTAAAACAGACTGGTCATCTGTACGATCAAGGGCTCACAAGATCGAACCAGAATTTTCTTCTATTGTTGATGGGATTTCACCAGGACAAGACTTTCCGCTTTATTTAGCTTACTTCCCATATGGCGCAAAAAAAGGCGACAAGGATAACTATTTACACGGATGCGATAATAAAGTTTACAGCCTTAAATATGACAAACTACCGACTGAAGTAAGAAATGATTTAGGATATGGTGCTTCAAGTACCCCTATGGGAATGGTTATGGATAAAATATTTGAATATTTTATCCCTCCAGTTGATGGCACAAAAAACACATACCCATGGCGCATCCTTGGCCCTGGTAGCATTTTCCCTATTGGTAGACTATTTCGCAGTAAAAATAATTACTCTTATACCCCAAACAATCTATTATCTGTAACAGCTGGAGCACGCTCGACATTTCTGCTTCAACAAATTTCCTCGCTGGATTTTCACAGCGGACTAGAATCAATCGCCAGATGCTCACTTCCTTTCCCTGACGGCTATTCAACTCACTGGGAAATATTCAGTTTACTTGCAAACCTAAAGCATAACCCAAGTCCGTGGCGCGCCTGCTTAATGTATTTCTCCGAGAAATGGATAACTCACTTATATGAGGATCCAGCAT